>JAUMAI010000451.1:0-17771 GCA_032116775.1 Pirellula sp.
CAGACCCGCCAACTCACGCCAGCCTAAAAAATATGTCAAGCCGATGACATGATCTAAATGAGCATGGGTCAGCAAGATATCAAGCGATGATGTTGTCAGACGCTTTCTAGCTCTGAAACAGCCCGTTCCAGCATCCAGCATCAATCCCAAATCAGGAATGAAGTAACATGAAGTATGTCCAACGTCGGAGGGCTGATACCCCGACGTCCCCAAACAGATCACATGCATGAAAACCTTCTCGGTTAGATCATCACTGACAACTGGCGGCTCACGGCTGTCGAATCGGAGCAAATAATTTGTCCAACGTCTCGAATGGTTTCTCCAAACGATCTAAGGGAAGTTTTTGTAGTTGCTTATTGAGCTCACGCTGTAAAGCATTCTGTCCTGCTTGCATAGCGGTACCCGCTGCCAAGTTCGTAGTCAGCGTTGCAATAGATCGCCAATCCACCTGAGGTTCATTCAATGTCCCTCGAACAGGAATATCAATCGACCTGCCGGCAAGCGGCTGGAGATAGGCTTGCTTTTTGATCCAATCCTCCTGTATCGGAACAGAAACTAACATTTCGATTCCGCCATCTATCGAGACTGCACCGCTCGACTTAACCTGGACGTCTCCGACCTGCATCGCAAATTCACGATGGATAACACGTCCATTCTCCACGGCAAACTCAATGCTTTGCTCGTTCAACTGTAACCACTGGTTGGCCAGTGCTGGCTGCGCAGTCGCTGCGGTCGCAGGCGCACCAGGAGCAACTCCTGGGACTAATGTATTTAGTACTGATCCCGCCAATGGAATAGCGGTTGTTGCGGCATTCATGTCGCCACTGCGAATCGCATTAACATATTGAACCAACTGCAGAATGCTCGTACTGAGTGGACCAGGTCCGATCGCTGCCTTGTGAATAATAACTTTACCAGCGATGTTCTGCTGCTTTAAGTCAGCGGGGACCAACTCAGCTCGATCAACAATCAAACTCAATTCACCTTCGGCACTAGTAGCCTTTGCAACCAGCGGGGTCACGTATTGCAACCAGCCTTGATACATCTCGGGAGTGATGTCGACGTTGGTCAGCACATTGCCAGGCTTCTGTGTAATCTTCAGAGGTTGGGCTGTTAGATCAGCAGTCAAGTCAAAGTCCACTTTCCCCTTATTGATCGGGATAGAACTTGCCGTCTTCAATATCCCGCGATCAACACTAACGGGAATCTCGGCGGGACCGATGTTGAGACCAATCGCCTTAGCCCGCTCCCAACCAAGCTGTGTGGTAACATTCAGCCCAGTCAATGAATCGGCCTTGTCGGCAACTTTTGATAACACAACCTTCAACGGCTCGGTTCGTTGACCTTCCAAAGTAATCCAGTTCGCAGTCCAGGGCTCAATTCGCTCGGTGACCTTGGCGGCGTCATACGTAAAACGCCCATCGACATTCAAAAGCTCCGTAGCATGCTTCGAATCGATGGTTACCCCGCCAGCGTAAGCAATCCAATCGGAAGCGACTTCTGTCGGTGTCAGGGTGATCTTGCCCGTGGCGGCATCCCAGGTACCAGAGCAACCAGTGCGCAGACGTGTTTCTTCCCAAATCTTAGAAGTCGCTAAATCGCCTCGGGCTCCCGTCGTACTGACCAAGTTACCGGGAGAAGTGCCGCGTGGTACGACTTGCTCAGCGAGAATATCTGTTCCATCAGCCGTCAATTTCCAAGCTAAGCCCTGCTTAGTCACCGTCCAGTTCGCATTACCGATTATTTCTCCCGACAAGCGCAGAGGCCAAGGCTGTGTTGCTGCCGGTATTCCACTCATTCCACTGTTATTACCTGGCGATAGAATCTCAGGGCGACTTCGTTCACCGCTGGAACTCACCGCAGTTGATGTGTTGAGAGAACTTGTCAGGTTCGCAAGATTGATGCGAAATGCGCCAGCCCCCTGTCGCCCACCATTGGGGTCATTGGCTATTACATTATCTGCGGCACGTAAGGCGAACGAAGCGGCCTGCACTTCCAGACTGGCGATTTCCAACCGCGTAATATTTTGGCTATCGACTCGTCCTTGAAATTCTCCCTTCATGCGAGGTTCCGCAATATTGAATTGCGGAGTCCGAATTTCGAGCGGCTCGGCCATCCACGATGCTTTCGTCAATTCAATATGACTCGCATCGACCACAGCCGTCGCTTCTAAATCAAGCTTTCCACGCAGCGCGATATCAGGGCTCCATGTCTGCAACAACATAACTCGACGTTGCCATGCAGCCAAATCGCCTACGAACTTCAAGCGAGCTGAGGCGGGAGGAAGCTTGGAAGCTTTATTCTCACCCGTTGTTAGATCGCCAGTAGGCAAGGTTATTGGCTCAAAGATATCGACAATCGCTTCTTCATGATTGGATTGCAAACGCAGATGCCCACGATCCAAACGCTGTAGCTTGTTATTTACTAAACGCAGATCAACATTACCCTGACCTCGCCAGGCAGGTTCGGTGAGCTCACCTCCGGCAGCACGCAACAGAATGGGGGTCGTTTGGACATCGCCCGTCACTTTGACCAAGCCATCCGCCTGACGTTCCCAACTAATCGTACCATCAGCCGAACCATCAACTTGCTCAAGCGGCAAAGTCACAAATTCGTCTAGTCTCTTTTTCAGTTGCTGCAAATTTACCTGACCCGAAATTCGTCCACCGTCTAAAGAACCAGCGGCTTGAAAATCGCAGAACTCAGCTTTGACTTCCCCTTGAAAACGAACATCACCCGCAGCATCGGGTTGCACTTGCATCGTTGCCGCAAGAGCGTCATTCCAGCGAATCGACTGCCCTTGAATATTCGCTTCAAGATCACCCAGCGTTAGAACATATCGCGACTGCGGAAGACCACGGCTATCCAATTTCTGTTGCATCTGCAAGTCAGCTGCGCCCGACATTAATACCATGTTGTCTTTGATTGGAACCAAAGATGGCGCCACTTCCAACAATTTCGGTAGATCGACTTTGCCACGGATATCAAACTCACCGTTAGCAATCCAGGGCGTTGTTGGGGCAGGGGGCGTTAAAGGCCAAGGCAACGAGGCAGTACCACTCGCTTCACCAAAATCGCAGTTCAAGCGATTATCGGTAACCGTCAACTTATTGCCCGCTAATTGCCAAGTGCCAGACCAATTCGCTTGCTGCATAGAAGCAGGCTGAGCGCCGATCAATGACGGGGCCGAAATAGCCAATTGAGCTAACGTTCCCTCGGAAACATTGATCTTCCAATGCTCTGCATCCTCGAGTGTTCCATCTGCCTTCAGACTAATCCACCCCGCTCCCGATTCGATAGGTGAGCTGGGAAAACGTCGCTTCACTAACGACAACCACATCACAGGCATCGTTTGCAACTCAGCCGAGGTTTGCAGGGCAAGACGTGAATTGGCTCCTTTGCTGGAGGCGATCTCCTCTTCGCTGGATCCCGCCTTTGTGGAACCTGCTTCTTGAATCTTGATCACAAATTGACCAGCTACACCGGTCGCCGGATGTCGCTGTACTAACTTTCCAGCGACCGCCACTTTCGGCAAAGTACTTCGCGTACTGTCGACCTCGACAACTGCTTGACGGATCTCTAAATCCCAAGCCTCTTGAGTCAACTGATCCACGGCATGAATGACGGAATCCTTAAGAACCAAGGTAACCTTGGGGATTTCGCTGGTTGATTGATCTTCCTCTGGTTGCGGTTTGAATTGAGCTAGCCATTGCTGGACGATTTGCTCAATGTTCGTCGTCCCTTCGTGCACCTCTACATTGCTATCCAGCTTTTCGACAAGAATGGTTCCCAGGTCGCTGCGCTGTGTTAGCAAACGCCAGAGACTGAGTTCGCTTTCAATGGTCTCGATTCTGCCGAGTTGCTTACCTTGAGCGTCGTTGACCACCAAGCCCTGAACTCTCAAGGGCCGAAACCAGCCGAAACTAATTCCTTCTATCTCCAATTGCATCGGCTCGAGCATACCGCTGCGCTGCGCAAGAGCCAGCACAAGAGTCGTCGATTGCAGAAGCAATGGCGCCAATAAAATACAAGCCAGTAGGAGGCCACCTAGGCCCAAAACGTACTTCTTCCACCACCCCGTCCGACGTCTGCTCGCCCGTCCCAGAGTTGATGAATTAAGTAGTTCTTGTTCGGCTTCCGCCTTGTCCGGTCGAATACGACGCATCGCCATCCTCCGTGACGCCAGATACGCTATTGAGACTTTTCCGCGATGGGATTGTACAGATCCCAGGCACTTCGAGCCTAGATCGAAAACTAAGAGCGAAATTCCCCTTAGTCAGGAGGCTGGATTTGCATGCAAAACCAGCCCAAACCCCCAGTGGGTGGCAAATCACCCCCACCGCTACCGAAAGGGGGCAAACTACAGACAGCGGCTTTCTCTCGAGCTAAACATCAAGCTACACGTCGACTTCTTCCCCGCAACGATCCCCACACTTCTAAAAGTCTAGGAACAAGCTAGCAAAAAACGGCGCCGGCAAAAAAGGCCGAAATGCCAGCCAGCCCCGGGATTTTGGCATCGCTCATCGCAAGACCCGTATTCAAAACGCACCGGTAGCAGGAACTTACCTAACCCGAGTTGGCGTAATAGGTGAATCTCGCTAGAGTCTAAGGGCTTCGGGTGGACTGAGCCTCTACTTTTCTACAATTTTTCAATTCCCCCAGATTACTTTTCGTCCTCGATGGCCGAATCTAGTCGATGGCCGAACGATCCATAGCGACACAGGTAAACACATCCCATGGCAGCTGCCTTAGAAATTTCGCCGGTAACCTCCCGCAAAGATCAACGCGAGTTTATGTCGTTGCTGTGGGACTTATATCGCAACGATCCCAACTGGATCCCACCCTTGCGGCGCAATCAGGAAGAACTTGTAGGTTTTCGCAAGCATCCATTTTATGACGATGCGGAAGTACGTACCTTTATCGCTCGACGAAATGGCAAGGTCTGCGGGCGAATAGCGGCAATCGTCAACCACGCCCACAATCGTCGTTATTCCGAAAAGCGAGGTTTCTTTGGATTCTTCGAGTGCACGAACGATCAAGAGGCAGCCACAGGTTTGCTTAAAGCAGCCGAAGGATGGTTGCGAGAAAACGGAATGACCGATATTCGTGGACCGGTAAACCCATCGCTGAACTATGAAGTGGGACTCTTAGTGGAAGGCTTTACCACCCCTCCCACTTTCATGATGACCTACAACCCCGAGTATTACGAGAAATTGATCACAGCCTGCGGCTATGAAAAGGTACAGGATCTTTACGCTTTTGACGCGGACGTATCGATGCTTCCGACTCTCGACCCGAAACTTCAATTTGTGGTCGATGAAGTTAAGCGTCGCTTCCGAGTCAATGTCCGACCAATGAACACGAAGAAATTTCAAGAAGAGGTAAATCTCTTCTTAGAGGTTTACAATAAGTCGCTGGTTGGAACCTGGGGCTTTGTTCCATTATCCCCCAGCGAAGTCAAACATATGGGAGCGAGCTTAAAACACCTCCTGGCTCCCGAATTAACAACCGTGGTTGAAGTGGATGGCCGACCCGTTGGAGCTGGACTTGGACTACTGGATTTCAATCCGCTCATTAAAAAGATCGATGGCCGACTCTTTCCATTTGGCTTCCTAACCTTACTGTTCGGAAAAAAATCGCTGAAGCGTTTGCGTTTGATGAGCACCAATGTTCTTCCCGAATGGCAAAAATGGGGACTGGGGCTGGTCGCATTAGAGCGAATGCTACCGGCAGCGATCAACTTCGGTATCACGCACGGCGAGTTCTCTTGGGTACTGGAAAGCAATCATCTCTCTCGCAAGACGCTGGAACGAGGTGGAACTCGTCGCGCAAAGACCTATCGCATCTACGACCGCAGCCTCCAAACTCCATAACACGACTTATCTTCTTATAAGCTAAGTGCGAGGTATCTAGCGAGCGAGGATCGTGCGCCGGTCAGACCGGTTGCATGCCCAACTCGTGCCCTCTTTCGCCCCCAGAGCGTTACGGATTCACAACTGAGCCGTTCGCAAAACGAAGCTGGACGGCAAACAAGCTTGAACTATTGTATCTGCTTAGCGATCGCAACCCATCACACTGCCTACATCTGGCTACTTCTCTTCACCAGCTCCTCTGTAGCTCGCTGCCTCTCCCACACGCGGAATAGTATCGCTGTTTACGACTATCGCTACAGACCGCAAATCTTCCGTAATGGTTTCAGCTACAGTTATCCGCTTAAAAGAAATTTGAATCATGTTGCTCGGCGAGAAACAGCAGAGCGCTATGCGAGTTCCGGTGGTGACTTGTCGAATATCGCCCAATAGCGACCCCTGGTAATCGTTTACATGTTGTAATTCTTGGGCGAAGTGGAACATGCTCCAGACAAAGAAGCACAACTCGTTTTCGATTCAGCAAGCGCAAGCGATTGTTAAGGACTTACATAAACCGAATCCATGGATTTATTGGTCAGACTTTCTGTTTTCGGTTTTATGTGGTCATGCACTATTTCAGGCGACTCTATTTGCTCCGTAATGGCTCAAGGTGGAAAACGCGGCCTTGTTCTGGAGCATTCGCGCAGCACTATTCTTCATCACTGGTCTTTTCTTTTTACGAGCTACCATTTTCACCCATGAAATGGTTCATTTGCGTAAGGGGACCTTTGTTGGTTTTCGAGCGGCATGGAATATCTTGTGTGGTATCCCGTTTCTTATTCCCTCGTTTACTTACTATCCCCACATCGACCATCATCGCCGCAAAAGTTACGGAACAGAGGATGACGGTGAGTATTTAGAGTTAAGCCACAGTTCGCGGTTGGCTGTGATAGGTTACCTGAGTTTAAGCTTTGTCATCCCGATCGTTGCGTTTATTCGTTTCGCGATCCTCTCTCCGCTAGGTTGGTTTTTGCCGAGTGTGAATCAGTGGAGCTTTAAGCATCTTTCGACGATGGTGATGGACCCAATGTATGTTCGCCCATTCAACAATGGGTCGGTAGCAAAAATCCGTTTGGCGCAGGAAATCGCTTGTGCCATTTTTTGCTGGGGATTTACTTTGAAGGGACCTCTCTTGGAAGGCAAACTTGTCGATCCACTCTGGGGACTTAGCTACTTGATGGGCGTTTATGTCGTATTGCTGAATTCGATCCGGACCCTTGGCGCGCACCGCTGGACTGGAGAAGGGGAAGAACTTTCGTTTGAAGAGCAATTACTTGATTCGCTCAACTATCCAAACCACCCTTGGATCACGGAATTGTGGGGCCCCGTCGGTACACGCTACCACGCACTGCACCATCTCTTTCCGACCTTGCCCTATCATAATTTGGGGAAAGCACATCGATTGCTGATGGAAAAACTCCCTGCAGACTCGATCTATCGCGAAACCGTGCGAGTCTCCCTGCTGTCGGCCTTGGCCGAATTGTGGCAACGTGCCAAGGCAGCGGAATCCCAAACCTCAAGCATCGCTGAGGCACCGCAAAAATTGGCGGCATAACCCCGGCGGAGGAAGTCTGCTGCGGGTGAGTTTCGTGCGTGGGGGCGGGGCGAATCAGGTCCCGCCATATCTCGTCCAATTAAAAAACTGCTAGCCTCCCAAAATGGGATGACTGCAGACGCCTGGCGTCGATTCCCATCTTCCTTTCTTGGCGGTGGACGTGAATTTCGGTGATCGGAGTCAACCACCCTGTTTCCGCTTGATTCCGACAACGTAGGTGGTCGATTTTGGTTCAAGGGATCGCTTATTGGTAGGATAGGGAAGCAGAAGTACAGTAAAGCCTAATGGTTCTTCCGAGGGTTACTGGTCTTTGACAACCTTGGCCACCGTTGCGAAAATAAGACCAACGCTTTAGGTTCCCCCGCTGTTAATTACCTATTTTCGGCTATGCTAGAGGGAACCGAGTAGGCAACGACTCGGTAAACTGAAACGGAAAGTTTTTCCCGCAGCACCATGTCACCCGGTATTGATGGAGCTGCAATCGATTGGACTGCGGAGCCTACTTGGCGAGTGGACATGGCAAACGAAATTCGAGTCGTGGTAACGGGCGTTGGGGTTGTTTCACCGATCGGTATTGGTCGAAACGCCTTCGTAGAGTCTCTTCGCGCTGGACGCAGCGGCATCACGAGCTGGGCAGTCAATGCGCCTAGTAGTCCTGGGCCATTTTTGGTTTCGCGCGTCATGGATTTCGATGGCAAGGAATATATTCAACCGCGGAAGTCCATGAAACTAATGAGCCGCGAACTTCAAACTGCATTCGCAGCGTCGATGCTCGCGTTTCAGGAATCAGGCATCGATCGAACCTCACTCAATCCCGATCGAATCGGAACCGTCTTCGGATCAGAGCTGATCTACGGAGACTTAGAGGAGTATTCTGATGCAGTGAAGCGTTCTGTCGTCGATGGTAGCTTCACGAGCTGCAACTGGGGTTCTGAGGGAATGCGTTTAATGAACCCACTATGGATGCTCAAATATCTTCCCAACATGGCGGCGTGCCATGTCGGTATCGCACTTGATGCTCGTGGTCCTAACAACACAATTACCAGCGAAGAAAACTCTGGACTGATGGCCTTCGTGGAAGCAGCCAATGTGATCCGGCGCGGCGCTGCCGATATTATGGTGGTTGGTGCGACGGGTAATCGTGTCAACACAACACGCTTGCTCTATCGTCGACATGAAAAAATTTCCGCTCACCAGGATCCCAATCAGGCATTACGCCCTTTCGATGCAGATCACAACGGCACCGTAGAAGGAGAGGGAGCTGCAGCCCTTATCATAGAGTCCGCCGATCATGCGGAACGCCGTGGTGCCAAACCTATCGCTGAATTGCTTGGCTGGGGAAGCTCCTGTGTTAAACCAGAACAACCTTACGGCGCCAGCCGCAAAGCCATCGGTAACGCTCTGCAGGCAGGCCTGAGCATGGCCAAAGCATCTGCCAGTCAGCTCGACCATATCAATGCGCATGGCAGCGGAATTCCGGTCGAGGATCGCGAAGAAGCCAATGCAATTCAGGCAGTAGCTGGATCGGTTCCTGTGACTGCGATGAAGAGCTACTTTGGATCACTGGGAGCGGCCACAGGCTTAACCGAATTGGTTGGCAGCCTATGTTCGATTTCAACAGGTGAGGTCTTCCCAACCCTCAACCATCAACGCCGTGCAGCTGACTGCCCCATCGAGGTAATCCATGGCACATCTAAACCATGGACCTCGGATCTGTTCGCCAAGTTGTCGCATACATGTTACGGCCAAGCCGCTTGTGTAGTCATGAAGAAATGCTCATAAGAATCGGCTAGTACGCTCCCATGACCACGAACTTGCAGCCTGAGCTACCTCCACTGCGATGGCATGCTGTTTGCAACGACGTTCATCCTTGTCCTTACTTGGATGAGCAATTGGCCAACATGCCGTTGTATTATCCATCACGTCGACTAACAGCTCATGAACTTGATGAACAGCTTGCTCTTGGCAAACGTCGCTCCGGATACTTCTTCTATCACACAGCCTGTCCGAATTGCGTCGCTTGTGAACCAACTCGAATCGATGCGACCACCTTTGCACTCAATGCCACACGACGCCGCACAGAACGAAAAGGGACGGAGCTGTTAACCGAACAGATTGCCGTCCCGCAGGTAGACCATAAACGACTAACACTATTCAATCGGCATCGCTCCCTTCGAGGCCTCAACAGCACGGAAGAAGATTATTCGCACGAAGACATGGAAGGTTTTCTGGTCAACTCTTCATGCCCATCTTTAGAACTGAGCCTGTGGATCGGCAATAAGTTGGTCGCAGCCTCCATCGTCGATTGCGGCGAAACGAGTCTCTCCGCCGTTTACACTTACTTCGACCCGGACTATTCACACTTAAGCCTTGGCACCTACGCCATCATTCGACAGTTACGCTGGGCCCAACGCACCAATCGACGCTGGCTCTACTTAGGCATGTTCGTCGCCCGAAATCCACACTTGAGTTACAAAGGAAATTTTGTGCCCCAACAGCGATTTCGGCAGCAATCTTGGAACGATATTTACAGCACTACAGCAACAGATCGTGAAACGGATCCATTGCTGTAGTGGCTGGCATACACGAACGGCTAACGCGAGCGCCAGACGAAGCGAAAAATTGGCCCGATCCCCAAACTAAACCTCACCCACCAACGCACCCCAAAAGAAGTAAATCCTCCGGCGACATGGAGCGATTTCGACCGGTTACGTCCCCCAACCGATGTAAATGGAGTCGGCTAAGGGTGGATTTTCCACCCCGCCAGCTGAAGGTAGGATAAAATGTAAATCGGTAGTGATTTTGTCACTCTCCGCCCAAGCCCACCTCGGAACAAGTTTTTCCTCCATCAGAATTCCTTCGTGTTCCTGCGATGGGTAGTTCCTTACATTTCAGCCCGCAAAACATTTCAGCCCGTAAAACACTTCAAACCGCAAAGCCACTTCATTCATACGACCGCTAACTAAACAGCCTCACAGAGTCTCCAGAAGCATTCATCCGCATGATTTTGTCGAAGGCTGATTCAAGAGTCAGATTGGAATACATCAATGACGCACCAACTCAAATTTCATGGAAGTCGTTTTAAGAGGTTTCTGTCCCTACTACTTTTTCTCCAACTGCTGATCTCTTCCGTTAATCACCTCTCCGCAGCCGATCCCGACAAGATTGAATTCAATCGCGATGTTCGTCCCATCCTGTCGGACTATTGCTTCTCCTGTCATGGTCCGGACAAGAATCATCGTCAGGCAGATCTGCGGTTAGATACCGAAGCAGGTCTAATCGGGGATGAAGGAAAAAGTGGAGTTGTTGTCCCTGGCAAGCCATCCGATAGCGAACTGTTTCGTCGAATCACGGTGGCTGAGGGGGATGAAAAAATGCCCCCCCCAGATTTTGGCAAACAACTTGATGAAAAGCAGATCGATATTCTGAAACGATGGATAGAGCAGGGGGGACGTTTTCAAGGAAACTGGGCGTTTCAACCGATCGCTCGTCCAACAGCTCCTCCAATCGCGGACAATGCGCGTGTCAGCAATCCGATCGATCAATTTGTGCAGCGTGATCTACAAGCCAAGGGCGTATCCTTAGCACCTGAAGCCGACCGACGTACATTGGCCCGCCGATTGAGCTACGACTTAACTGGACTTCCGCCAACGCCGGAGTTTGTCGAACGGTTCGCCAAAGATCAGCGTCCAGAAGCTTATGAGCAATTGGTAGATGAATTGCTAAGCTCAGAGCATTACGGCGAACGCATGGCGATGTGGTGGCTCGACTTGGTCCGCTACGCAGATACCGTCGGATACCATGGTGATCAAAATGTCGGGATCTCGCCCTTTCGAGATTATGTCGTTCGCAGCTTCAATCAGAATCGGCCCTTCGATCGTTTTACCATCGAACAATTGGCAGGAGACTTGCTACCTTCACCAAACCAAGAACAGTTGATTGCTTCGGGCTACAACCGCTTGGGAATGATGAGCGCAGAAGGTGGAGTTCAGGACAAGGAATATTTAGCAAAGTACATTGCTGAACGAGTGCGCAATCTTGGTGGAACTTGGATGGGAGTCACACTGGGGTGTTGCGAATGCCACGATCACAAATTTGATCCATTCAGCACCAAAGAGTTCTACCAATTCGAAGCTTTTTTTGCCGACATTGAAGAACGCGGCTTGTACGCCGGCGCCCATGATACGGGAGCTTGGGGGGCTACGATGCAGGTTCCGACAACCGAGCAGACAGCTAAGCTTCGCGAACTTGATCAGCAGATCGCCGCCTTAAAACAACAACTCGGCGTCTCCACGCCAGAACTCGAAGCAGACCAACTGGCATGGGAATCAAGTCAGCCTCGTTGGATTCCTGCTAAACCAGACACCCTTGAAGGAACTGGAGGTGTGACGCTCACACTCAAGGAAGATCTCTCGGTGTTAGCTTCCGGTGAATCGCCCGCTACGACCCAATATGACTTAACGTTCCACAATCTCGCAGCCTTAGTTGGTGAAGGAAAGTCGATCACGGCGATTCGATTAGAAGTATTACCGGATGACTCACTTCCCTCTCGCGGGCCAGGTCGTGCAGGTAATGGAAACTTCGTTCTAACAGAGATCGTTGCTGGTGGTATGAATGCGGAGAATCAAATCCAACCAGTTGCCTGGAAGAACGCATTAGCCAGTTACGAACAAACCGGGGCAGCGGGTAACAACCCCTACAAGAAATGGGCGGTGGCTGCAGCCATTGACCTCGAAGCGCAAGGAGATCAGTGGGGCTGGGCTATCATGGAACAGGCTGGCCAAGCGAATACTGCAATTTTCGAACTGAAAGACCCTGTTACGCTGGCGGCGGATGGACGATGGCGCGTATCGCTCAAGCAAGCCCATACCAACCCAACTCACACGATTGGCAAGTTCCGCATTTCGTTCTTGACAGAAGCACTACCCGCAACCGTCTCGTTGGTAGCTACACGCAAAGATATTCAAACGATTTTGGATATCCCGATCGCTGAACGCAGCGAGGACCAAAAACGACAAGTTGCCGAGTACTATCGTTCATTTGCGCCACGCCTAGAACCGATTCGCAATGAACTCAAAACGGTAGAGCAACAACGCGAACAATCTAATCGCGCTATCACCACAACCCTTTTCACCAAATCAGTCGCGCCGAGAATGATTCGCGTATTACCGCGAGGCAACTGGATGGACGAAAGCGGTGCAACTGTCGAACCAGCGTTTCCCGAGGTGTTACCAAAGCTCTCCAGGCCACAGCGATTAACACGCCTAGACCTAGCCCAGTGGCTCGTATCGCCCGACCATCCGCTGACCTCACGAGTGGTCGTCAATCGACTATGGAAAATGTTTTATGGCGCAGCCTTATCGCGCAAAACCGACGATCTGGGTTCACAGGGTGAATGGCCTAGTCACCCTGAACTGCTCGATTGGCTTGCCAGTCGGTTCATAGACTCACAATGGGATATCAAACATATGGTGAAGTTGATGGTGATGAGCCAGACCTATCGCCAATCGTCGAATGTTCCCGCTGAAAAATGGCAGAGCGATCCAGAGAATCGTTCATTCGCGAGACAAAGTCGCTATCGTCTCGATGCTGAAATGGTTCGCGATAACGCCATGGCAGCCAGTGGACTTCTCGTGCAAAACATTGGCGGTAAGAGCGTCTTCCCTTATCAGCCGCCAGGTTATTGGGCCTACCTGAACTTTCCTCAGCGCGAATGGCAAAACAGCTCGGGAGAGTCCCTCTATCGCCGCGGGCTTTACACACACTGGCAACGGCAATATCTCCATCCATCCTTGCTGACCTTCGATGCCCCTAGTCGAGAGGAATGCGCCGCGGATCGTCCACGATCCAACACGCCACTGCAGTCGTTGGTTTTGCTGAACGACCCAATTTATGTCGAGGCGGCCCGAACACTGGCTCAGCAAGCCTTAAAGGATGGTGGCACTGAAACAGATCAACGCTTGAAATGGCTCTTCCAGCGAGTACTACAACGTGACATTCGTCCGGCAGAGCGAGAGAGCTTGGTCTTACTGCTCGACCAAAGTAAGAGCGAATATCAGCAAACACCGACTGAAGCCGCTGCTCTATTAAAGGTTGGACAAGCCCCGGCACCTGCGGAACTTGATCCGATTGAATTAGCCGCATGGACCAATGTCTCGCGCGTGCTATTCAACCTCCACGAAACAATCACTCGACCATAGTAATCCAGCCTGGGCGCTAGGAGAATCAAGATATGCTTCCTCATTCAATCGCTCGTCGCTCCTTCCTTTTCAATTCCGGTGTGAGCCTCGGCTCGATGGCGCTAACACAGTTGCTGCAGCGCTCACTTCCTGCAGCCACGACGGATTCAGCTCCCGATGCCAACGGAAAATGGAAAGGTGTCATCAATCCAATCCATCACGCCCCTAAAGCCAAACGCATTATTTGGCTGTACATGGCTGGGGGCATGAGTCACCTAGACACCTTTGATCACAAACCAAAACTGACCGAACTGCACGGCCAGCCGATGCCGGAATCGATCACCAAAGGGCAGCAGATTGCGCAGTTGCAGGGTGCGAAGCTCAATTGTTTTGCACCGCAACATCCATTTCAAAAGTGGGGCAAGTCTGGGCAAGAGTTCAGCTCGGTTTGGCCAAACCTGGGCGCCAAAGCAGCAGACGACATGTGTATCGTCCGCAGTGTTTTCACGGAAGCGATCAATCATGACCCCGCCCATACATTTATGAATACCGGTTCAATGATTGCGGGCAAACCTGCTATGGGTTCGTGGCTTCAGTATGGTTTAGGCAGCGAAGCGGATAACCTACCTGGCTTTGTCGTGATGGTTTCCACTGGAAAGTACGGCCAGAAACAACCGATTGCTGCTCGACAGTGGCACTCAGGGTTTCTTCCTGGCCGTTTTCAGGGAGTGGAGTTCCGCAGCGTCGGCGACCCCGTTTTACATGTGCGCAATCCGCAAGGTGTTAGCCCAGCTCGACAACGCGGTGTAGTCGATGCCATCAATCAATTGAATCGTCTTGAGGAACAAGAGGTCTACGACCCAGAAATCGCGACGCGAGTCAGTCAATACGAACTTGCCTTTAAGATGCAACAGAGCATTCCCGAACTGATGGATATCAGCCAGGAACCGCAATCGATTCTTGATCTTTATGGAACCAAGGGTGGAGACGGATCTTTTGCTTCGAACTGCCTACTGGCGCGACGTTTGGCAGAAAGAGGTGTGCGATTTATTCAACTGTATCACCGCGACTGGGATCACCATGGCGCTGTGAAGTCGCACATCGCTGGCACAGCCGCCGAAGTTGACCTCGGTGCAGCAGCACTAATCGAAGATTTGCGTCAACGCGATATGCTCAAAGATACTATCATCGTTTTTGGATCAGAGTTTGGGCGAACCCCAATGGCTCAGGGGGATGGCCGAGATCATCATCTGGCAGGGTTTACCATGTGGTTTGCGGGAGGTGGATTCAAACCTGGATATAGCTATGGTGCAACGGATGAATTTGGTTACCATGCCGTCGACAAGCGTGCTTCGGTGCATGATATCCACGCTACACTCTTGCACCTGATGGGTATTGACCACAACCGCTTTACCTACAAATCACAAGGCTTGGACAGCAAGCTCACCGGCGTGGAGCCTGCCCAAGTCATCCCAGATCTATTAGCCTGAGCCTAGCCTAGAGAAGACACCACGACGATGAAACATCGTCGTGGTTGATGACCTAATCTGTGGTTACGAAGCTAATCTTTTGTTAAGAAGCTAACATCGCGGTAACCCCAGCTTGATTCACCGGTTGAATGATTCCCTTTTCGGTAATCAGAGCCGTAATCAATTCGGCGGGCACCACATCAAAAGCAGGATTGTAGGTTCGCACTCCTACTGGTGCGATTCGCTTTCCGAAGGGCTCGGTGATTTCTTCTGAGGCCCGCTGTTCTATTGGAATATCGGCGCCACTTACGAGTTTGAGATCGAACGTACTGCTAGGGGCAGCCACATAGAACGGAACGTTGTGATACTTGGCAACGATCGCCAGGCCGTAGCTTCCTATTTTGTTAGCAGCATCACCGCGAGCCGTGATTCGATCAGCTCCGATAATCACCGCCTGCACTTTCCCCTCCCTCATCACCTGGGCAGCCATGGAATCCGTGATCAGGGTTGCCGGTACCCCGTGCTGCATTAATTCCCAGGCAGTTAGCCGAGCTCCTTGCAACAGTGGCCTTGTCTCATCAACAAATACTTCAACTTTCTTTCCCTGATCATGAGCGGTAAAAATCGCTGACAAAGCAGTACCGTATTCACTCGTGGCCAAGCCACCCGTATTGCAGTGGGTGAGGACTCCCCCATCTTTCAACAAACTTGCTCCAAAGCGACCGATCGCATGGCACATCACGATATCTTCTTGATGAATCGCCTTAGCTTCATTGAGCATCCGCATCGCGGCAGCCTCAACTTCGGTCTCGGCTTGAACGGCATGCTCGAGCACACCTTCCATTCGCTGCAAAGCCCAAAACAAATTGACGGCTGTGGGGCGACTCGTAGCCAAGTGATCAATCGCTTGCTTGGCCTCTCGCTTGAGTCTTTCTAAGGTCCATTTTTCAGCAACCGCATTACGCAAAGCAACGGAAACACCGTACGCTGCCGCAATACCTATCGCCGGCGCACCGCGCACTCGCAATTGTTTGATGGCTTCCCAAACTGTTGGTACATCTCGACACTCTAGAAACTTGCAAGTGGATGGCAACTCTGTTTGATCCAGTAATACCAAGGCACCATCATATTCGCCCTGCCAAGCTACGGCTTTTGGTGAGTTCTTCGTCATCGTGTTATGTATTCTTCATCCACTGCGATTGGGTAAAGTAATTCGAGCTCCTAACGGTGAGTGAGAACACTTCACAGGCCAGGGCTTCGACTAAAGAAATTTAATGGGTATGCCTATAAGGAGTCGAGGGGGCTAAAGGGTAAGCCAAATGTTTGCGCTACAGCCTCGTTGGTCACATGACCATGAACAATATTGGCAGAGGCAGCTAGAGGCTTGGATACCTTGAGTGCATGGGCAATACCTTTATCGGCCAACTGTAAAACGTAGGGAAGCGTGACGTTGCACAAAGCAAATGTACTGGTTCGTCCAACGGCACCAGGCATGTTGGTAACGCAGTAGTGAACTACATCCTCTACGCTATAGGTAGGATTGCGATGGGTCGTCGGTCGACTGGTCTCAATACAACCTCCTTGGTCAATAGCGACGTCAATGATCACACTTCCAGGTTTCATAAGACGCAAATCGCTATGCTGCACAAGATGCGGCGCCTTGGCGCCTGGGATCAGCACAGCACCTATAACTAGATCTGCTAATCGTAACTGATCTCGAATCGTGTGCCTGTCGCTGAACAAGCAATTCACATTGGGTGGCATCGTGTCGTCAAGATATCGAAGTCGATCGAGATTGACATCGAGGATAGCAACATCTGCCTGAAAACCAGCCGCGATTTTCGCTGCGTTAGCCCCGACAACACCACCTCCTAAAATGGTGATGTGTGCTGGAGCTACACCTGGTACGCCACCGAGTAGAATTCCGCGACCTTGTTGAGGTCGCTCCAAATATTTTGCACCTTCCTGGATACTCATTCTACCCGCTACTTCGCTCATAGGCGTCAGCAGAGGAAGTCGACCGTGCGAATCTGTTAACGTTTCATACGCCAAGCAAACAGCCTGGCGTTGGATCATGGCTTCTGTTAGCGGACGACTTGCCGCAAAATGGAAATAAGTGAACAGGGCTTGGCCGGGTCGCAGTAATGGCCATTCCGAAGGAAGCGGTTCTTTGACCTTCACGACCATATCCGCTTGCGCGTATATTTCTTCGATAGAGGCGACCATATCAGCTCCAGCCTGCAAGTAGGCATGGTCCGCTAAACCGGAACCGAGCCCCGCTCCGGCTTGAATCAGAACTTTATGGCCGCGTTGTATCAGTTCCTCGACACCGACTGGCAACATAGCTACACGATATTCGTCTTCTTTGATTTCTCGTGGTACACCGATAATCATGGCCAGTCCTCTTTATTTTGCTAAAACCCAACGTTTCGCTTAAACCATCTGCATACCGATTGTGTTTGGAGCTCACCAAAGCCATGGTGTCTCCACAGATCTTTTCAATCAGCGTAGGCGCTAGGCAAGAAACCATCAAGCAAGGAGCACCGTTTCTTTCGCACTGGGAATCTGGTAAGGTAACCCGCTGTTTACCCCTGCCAAATAAAACACTTTTCGCTACTCGCCCTATTTATGGCATCCTCTCCACACACCAAGCCTACCT
>JAUMAI010000452.1:0-3028 GCA_032116775.1 Pirellula sp.
AAACCTGTCATCATCTCACCTCGCGTCCTGCGACAGCCTACAAATCACTCAAACAACTTATTTCAAAAGCATTCTAGGACATTGCTAACTAAGACCCAAATTCTATCGGAGCGTTCAGCCACAAGCTTCTCAAGTAACGCTGAAACATAGCGATATTGGGAGCTAGTATCACCAGCAGGTCGATTGCTGATTCTGTACCCTCGATTAGGGAGACGTCGCGTCCTGCACGAATTGCGTCGTCACCTCCAACCATTGTTCTGTCATCTCCGTCAGTTTATCAGGCATCTCTTTAGCTAGATTGTGTTGTTCACCTCGATCCTTGGAAAGATCATACAGCTCCCATTCCTTATCCGCGGTGGCAACAACCTTCCAGTCGCCGACGCGTAAAGCACGATTCCCTTCATGCAGCCACCACAGATAGGGTCGATTCACAGAAACGTCGTCGCTGAGCGCGGTCGCTAGGCTGCGGCCGGGGAAGGGGGGAGGTGCTACGCTCCCCTCAGAACCCTTACGTTCTATTTCCAACAACTCGAGTACCGTCGGCACAACATCTACGACATGCCCAGGACTACTACGAAGCTCTCCACGTGCCTTAAAACCAGCTGGCCAGTGCACAATGAAGGGTGTTGATATCCCACCTTCATGAACCCATGTTTTATGACGGCGAAAGGGAGTATTGCAAGCAGCTGAGAAGCCGGGGCCTAAGCAGAGATAGCTCTGTGCACTGCCAGCGGGTGCCTCAGGATTATGCCCGCCATCACGCACCATGATCTCGGCACTAGCACCATTGTCCGACAAGAAAACGATCAGCGTATTGTCAAACATGTCCATTTCGCGAAGCTGCTTGATGACGCGTCCAATCTCTTGGTCCATACGATCGACCATCGCAGCATGAATCGCCATCTTCTGTGCCTGAAAACGCTGCTGCTCCTCGGTAAGTTCCTTCCATGCAACAGGAAACTCTACTTCACCTGGTCCAAGTTTCTTAAAGGCATCTGGAAAACGATATGGCGGACCAACCTCACGCTCAATACTCGCCAACGGAGTCTTCTTCGTAATTCCCAGAGCAACTTGGCGCTCATAACGCTGCTCTCTTAATTCATCCCAACCACCGAGATAACGCTGTTCATATTTGGCGATATCTTCGGGTAAGGCATGCAGCGGGAAGTGTGGGGCATGAAATGCGATAAATTGAAAGAAGGGGCGATCACGATATTGCTTTGCATGCTCTTGCAGACAAGAAATCGCATGGTCGGCTGTTACGGTAGTTATATAAATATCCTTGTCATCAGAATTCGCTTTGATGGGTACGTCATCCCGTACAACCCCGCGCATCGTAAACATGTTACCAGGATTGTTGATATTCAGAGATCGATCAAACCCGCCCGCCAAGGTCTTACCATCAATGTGCCACTTACCACTGTGATAGCTGCGATACCCAGCACTCTGCAGCAGTTCCGGCAATAGTGGAGCCCAAGCTGGTCGCTTGCCATTGACCCCTCCGACATTACTCGGCTCTAAATCGCGAGGAAACTTGTCGCGATGAATCTGCTGCGCATAGTAACCCGTCAACAATGACCCACGAGTTGGCCAGCAACGAGCCGTGTTATAGAACTGAGTAAACCGCAATCCATTGGCGGCCAAGGTATCTAGCTGTGGCGTCTCAATCTCCCCACCGTAACAACCAAGGTCGGAATACCCTAAATCGTCCGCCAATATCACAACAATATTGGGTCTTTTGATATCAGATTGTGACTCCGTTACGGTTTCTAAACATGCAGATGCAACGACCAACAAGACCAAGGGAAAAATCATCGTAAACTCCACAGAATTACTTTTTAGGCTCGCGATTGGGCCGCTGCCGTATTGGATTGTCCATGCTTGTGATACAAAGACCTTCGATAGGCCGCTTGAGTTAAACCAAATTTTAATGAATCATTGCTAGGGGGCTCATGATATCGACCTCCATTATGTCAGAGACTTTCTTTGATACAGAGGATACGGATTGGGAAAATATGACTTCTCTACGTTACCCGCTGATAAACGGCTCGGTAAAATAGCTGCGTTTTTCCGACTGGTGTGACATGAGCCACTTCGGAACTGGAGAGTTCCTTGAAATCGGGACCTAATAGATGTTGCATCGAATGTGCGTTGTACTGCTGACACTTCAGGCCACTGCAGCGATCTGGTCCACCGGTTAGAAACGCACTTATGATAAAATATCCACCGACCACCAGCGACTGTCGCAAGAGCTGAAGATATTTTTGTTGATCTTCTTCTTGCGTCAAGAAATGGAGCAACGCTCGATCGTGCCAGAGATCGTAGAGTTCTAGCTTTGGATTTTGAGTGATATCTGCAACAACCCACTTTACTTTATTTGCTTTTTCGCCGAGGCGTATCATTGTTGCTTCAATGGCGGTGCGAGAGATATCTAGTACCGTCACATTTATGAAGCCCGCGTCCAAGAGCCCATCCACTAAGGTCGATTGCCCGGCGCCAACATCGATGATACGACTGGTTTTCTCGACGAGCGACTTTATAAGAGCGAGCGAATGCGTTGGGGAATCTTCGTGCCAACTGACTTCGGTTGGCTTTTTAGTTTGATAGACACTGTCCCAGTGACTGGATGATTCTGACATGGCTGTTATTTGATAAATAAGGTACGACTCGTCTTGCCTTACGGAACGAGGCTCTCGAATCGCAGATGCTAGAAGTATGGTTACAAAGAAGAGTGGCTTTTGCACCGATTCTATCAGAATCATTAGAAATCGATGCCTACTGTTTATTTGCAATTCGGGGAGCAAACCAATTCTTTTTTTGGAGCGGATTTGTGTCTCTCTTCTGGGAAAAATCCATTCGTTTTCCAATAAAAAAATATCGCTAAAGCCCCAATACCGACATAAAACAGCGATTTTTCTGGTTTTCGGCTTCATTTTCAGCAGTAAAAAGTTGGGGTCTGCATTTGCCTAAGCCATTTTTTCAACCTAGGTTTCACATGAATCCCTGAAATCTCGTCTCCATGAATTGC
>JAUMAI010000453.1:0-4543 GCA_032116775.1 Pirellula sp.
ACGCCATAAAGACAAGGTCCGTTAATTGTTCAACTGCGAAGGAGGTGATTCCCACGGTTCCGATCGTCTCGCCCCCAACTTGTTCGACGCTTAGCCATTCGTGAGTGGGGCAGTAGTAAAGTTTTTCCGGGTTCAAGATCATCAACTCCTATCATGCTAAAAGGCTGCACAGCTTTGGTTGGCTGTCGATATTATTTGGATCCGGTAATGTTCGGGGACAGTAATATTTGGGGACGGTAATGATTTGGGGACAGTAATGATTTGGGGACGGTAATGATTTGGGGACAGTAAGTAGTTATTGTTTTCGTTTATAAAAAGGCAAGGGGACGATACGTGCAGCAGCACGGCTACCGCGAATGTCGGCCTCGAGTGTGGTGCCGATCGCAGAGAGGGATGCGGGAACGTAGCCCATGGCAATCGGCGTCTGTAGGGTAGGGGAGAAGGTACCGCTGGTAACGCGACCGACGCAGTGTCCATCCATGTCGAACAATTGGCTTCCCTCTCGAGCGGCTCTTCGTCCTTCAACGACGATGCCAACTCGAACCAACAACGATGGATCACCCTTCCGGGCTCGAATCGCATCGCTACCGATAAAGCTACGGTCTTTCAGCTGTACAGCGAAACCCAAACCAGCTTGAAATGGATCCGTTTGTTCGTCGAGCTCGTGGCCGTATAAAGGCATGGCTGCTTCTAGTCTCAAGGTGTCTCGCGCTCCGAGTCCAGCGGGTTGAATGCCATGTTGTCTACCTGAGAGCATCACATTTTCCCAGACACGCGGTGCATCCTCCGCTTTTACAATCAGTTCGAGGCCATCTTCCCCTGTATAGCCTGTTCGGCTCACAATACATGGTTTGCTGAACTGTTCGGTGACCTTGGCATGGTAATACTCCAGCCGAGTGGCGCTGGGTGGTAGCAGTTGTGTGCAAGTGGCGATCGCTAGAGGGCCTTGAACGGCGATCATTGCGGTTTTGTCGGTGACATCGTTGAATTCAATGTCGGGGTAGTCAGCGAGATGTGGATGGATCCACTTGACGATTTTTTCGCGATTGCTGGCGTTAACGACTAGCAAGAAATAATTTCGACCGCTGGGGCTTTCCAAGCAATAGACGAGAACGTCGTCGAGAATTCCGCCATCCACGTTGGTGACCAGCGAGTATCGCACTTGCCCAGGAACCATATCTCGAATGCGTCGTGTCAGCAAATGATCGAGAAGTTCTACGGCGCGTGTACCTTCAAACCGTAAGCGTCCCATATGGGAGATATCGAACAGGGATACCTGTTGCCGCGTAGCCTGGTGTTCTGAGACGATCGTGGTGTACTGGATTGGCATTTCATATCCAGCGAACTCTGCCATCCTGGCTTTCTGGCTCATATGCCATTCATGCAGAGGCGTTGTGCGGAGTGAAGTGGTCATCATCTTTCTCCAGCCAAGGGCTGCTTGGGCGCGGAATTGCAGAGAAAGACAGGCCCGCAAACGGATATCAAAGTAACTTTTGGGCAGGCGGCGCGATGGCCAGCGTTTGCCAAGAAATTACTCGAAACCCGAGTCTTAGGGCATCCTTCTTGGGGCATCCACGGTTCGATTGTCAACGATCAGTCAGACCAGCGTATTGTAACGCCTTGGCAATCGGCCGCTAGGCTCTGGCAGGATAAAGCGATTCGGTTCCCTTTAGCGGCGTTTTCGTTTCCGTTTCGGGGGTGGTGAAGAGCGAGATGAGGTTGATTTTTTCTTTCTAAACCCGTTTTCGTCCCGCGCACGCTTGGGGGGAGCAACTGCCAGCGGCCTAGCAGCTGCTAAGGTTTTTTCCAAACGGAACAGGAGTACTCTACGCGGTAGATCAACATGGTCTACCGTCACACGAACCAGATCACCTAAACGAAAGTGGTTACCCGATCGATGACCAGCCAAGGCGTGCCCATGACGTTCATAGCGATAGCGGTCCGATGGAAGGCTATGAACTGGCACAAAGCCTTCTGCCGGCAGTTGCGTACCGCGAACATAAAAGCCCTCCGAGTTAACGGCTGAGATAACGCCTTCCAACGGTTGTCCAATTCGTCGACTTAAGAAATGCAGAAGTTTCACCTTGACCAATTCTCTTTCGGCGAATTCGGCATTTTGTTCGGCATCCGAACATTGTTGGCCAAGACGAATGAGAACAGGCAGGGGTTCTGATGGTGTCTGTTTATCGACTATTTGTTGGACAATGCGATGGATGGTAAGATCAGGATAGCGTCGAATCGGACTAGTGAAGTGGCAGTAGTGTGTCATGTCGAGTGCATAATGTCGCTCGACCTGGGGTTGATAGACTGCCTTGGACATCGATTTAAGAATGGCGTAGTTGACGGCGTATTCGGTTGTCTCACTACGAACGCTCTCGATGATTTTCTGTAATTCGAAGCGATTCTCTAAGTTCTCAATCGGCACCCCAAGGTCTTCAAGGAATTCGGTCAAGCGACGTAACTTCCGCAGTTCTGGCATTGGGTGAGCTCGACGCAGGAAGTTAATCTTCAAATCATCGAGCCATGTTGCGACAGCTTGGTTCGCAGCCAGCATGAATTCTTCAATGATTTGATGGCTTTCTGTGTGAAGTTGGAGATGAGCTCCTTTCACTTTCCCGCCGCGATCCAGTTCGATTTTGACTTCGGGAAGCGATAGCTCTAAAGCCCCTTCGCTCAATCTGCGTTTGCGCAGTGTCATCGCGAGTTGGTGCATGTCACCTAACAGTTGGTGGATTTCCGGCTTAATTCTCGATTTCCATTCCTCTCGATCTGCGAGAAACTGATCGACTTGTTCGTAGGTCAGTCGCTGGTGGTTATGGATTACGCTATTGAAGACTTCCGTGTGAATCACGGTACCTGAATCGTTGAGCTCTATTAAGACCGTTTTCGTGAGCCGATTTTTGTGAGGTTGTAAGCTAGCCAAGTGATTGCTGATCAATTCGGGCAGCATCGGTATCACACGGTCTGGGAGGTAGCAACTGGTCGCTCTGCGTCTTGCTTCCAGATCAAGCTTGGATCCTTGTGGAACGAAGTGGGCCACATCCGCAATGTGGACCATCAGTTCCCAGTGACCGACTTCATTGCGTGATAACGAGATGGCATCATCGAAGTCGCGTGCATCCGCAGGGTCGATGGTTAATGTCGGGGTGACGGTGAGGTTGCGACGATCTGCGGGAATTTCATCGCGATATTGGTCCGCGATTTCACGAGCTTGCTGGATTACTTCGGCGGGAAATTCTTCCTGCAAGCCAAACTGTCGCATAACAGCGAGTGTATCGACAGCTGGATTTTGGGAGCTCCCCAGAACCTCCAGGATGATTCCTTCACCTTGAACGCCTGCTTCCGGAAAGCGAACCAGTTCCAAAATGACTTTGTCATTGTTTTCTAGTGGTAACCCGCGCACATCACCTACCAGGATTGGGAGACGCAACTTAACGCCATCGAGCCAAGCAATAGCTTCCCCTTCGACCAATTGAAATGTCGCCGAGAACTGGCGTCGGGCGCGCTGCAAAACGGATTCAATAAACCCTTCATATTCGCCAGCGGCACGCGAGCTGCGCAGCAAGCGAACTTCGACGAGGTCTCCATCTAATGCGTTTCCCACGGAACTGGCGGGGATGAAGATATCTTCCGTAAGAGTTACTTTGCCGCCAGGAACAGGCCGGACGAATCCAAAACCCGCAACTGCGGCTCGAAAGGTTCCATTGATGAACTTCCCACTTCGTCCGCTGTTTGGACTCTTAGGAACCTCCGAAGAATGCTCTTCCGACTCAACATGATTTCCTTTACCCCCTGCCGGTGGTTGCACAGTTGTGCTTTGGGGAGCGACTAAATGATTGGCGCCGTAGACCAAGGAGCCTTGTTGGACTAGGCGTTTTATCGTCCGGATTAATGTGCGATAATCTTCTTCTGGCAAATCCAATTGGCGAAGAATGACTTTCGGTTTAACCGGCTGATAATTTGTTCGATATACATGTTGTAGGATCCGTTCAGCCAATTCCGGATTCTTCATCTTCACTCCTGACGTATGGTATAGGCTATTGGCCCTTAGTTCGCTCAAACTCGTTGACTATAGTAGGCAAGGCGACTTGGCGGTTATAATGGGTGTTGTGATTTATAAAGGGACTGAGGAACAATTTTAAAGTTCCGTTTCGACAGCTCGTGCCGTGAAAGACGCAAGCCATGGTGGAAGTAGGTAAGGAAAATAATTCAAGTTCAGTTCATCGCGTCCTATTGGTCGATGATGACGCAGAAATTGTGGAATCGATGCGCTTTGCGTTGGAATCTGCAGGGTTTCAGGTGCTTGTTGCTCGCGATGGCAATGAAGGTATCGCGATGATCGAGCATCAATCTCCCGAGGTTCTGATTCTCGACATGATGATGCCCAAGCGCAGTGGCTTCTTGGTCTTGGAGCAGCTTCGCCGATCAGAAACTATCCCTATGCGTATTATTATGATCACTGCCAATGAAGGGAGTCGCCATAAGGCTTACGCAGAAATGTTGGGAGTAGATGAGTATATTCGCAAACCGTTTCCGATGGAAA
>JAUMAI010000454.1:0-2233 GCA_032116775.1 Pirellula sp.
GTTCCGGCGAGACTTCGTTGATAACGCCCAGCTTGATTTGGATCGGGTACGGTGTAGGCACGAACCAACAATTCGGTTCCGTTTCCGCTGACGGGTGATGGGGAATCCGGGATTCGTCGCATAGGATTGATGGACGAAACGTGATTGGCTCCGAAAATCACCAAGCCGACTGCTGCGAGTGCCAGAATGGTGAACGTTATGGAAAAAAGTTTCCTTACAAGTGGCGCGCCCCAACGTTGTATTTGTCGTTGATATTCTCGCTCTGTCAGTCCGTCGACGACCTCGCCAGGTAGGTTTTGTCTGCCCTCGATGTCATTTGTTGACGCCTCGTCAATTTGTGAAGTACGAACCATGCTGAGTCCTTGAGTCAGGATGTTAGCTGTAAGACTGTTGGTGGTGATCTCGCAGCGAGTGCAGTCGGGGTGTTAGCTGGCTGGCAAGCTTTTCGCTTTCGGAAAGATAATCACTGAGGTTCCCTACGGGCCGCCATTGGAATCCATTGAGAAGGGTTGCGCAGTGGATTCGCAAGGCTTGCGTGGGGTTATGAATTCCGAGGGCGGGAAGTGAGGGGCTGCTGGCGATCAAGATCTGGCTACCAAAGGTAATCGCCCAGAAGCCGAAAACAAATTCTTCGTTGGTCATGCCAGTGGGAACTGTAAGCGAGCCATCGCTCACTCCATCTTGAACGATTCCTGACACGATAGCGAGGCATTGCGTTTCGCACTGGCGTATCAGGTTTTGTCGCTGTTGTGACGATTTCTCCCACACGCTGACGTTGCGCATCCACTGCTCGATGACAAAGTCCTCATGGCAGTGGTGGGTATAGAATTCGCAGGCGATCCCGATGGCCATCATCCGTGTGCGGGACTTTTCGGCAAAAGCCGCACTGAACTCGAAGAGTTTCCGCCGCAGTTCTATGGACTGAACAGCCAGTGCCAATACGATTTCCTCTTTGTGAGGAAAATGGTTGTAGATCGTTCCTTTGGCGTATTCAATGTCCGCCGCGATCCGGTCCATGCTCAAAGCGTGGAAGCCTTCTCGCAAGAGAATAGGCTTAGAGACCCGAAGGATCTCCCTCGTTCGCTGTTCAATTTCCCGTTGTTTACGTGTTAATTCAACCATGCCGTCAATTATTGACGTGTCGTCAAAAAAGTCAAGCTAGCTCCGGCGTTTTTCCAAGAATGGGTTTGGGCGATGGGGTGAAAGCTTTCACAAGCCGCTCGAAATGCCCCCAGATTCTGTTGGCAAGGACCGTATGAGACATGAATTGGTGCCCTCGGTATTCAAATTCGTCTTGCAGCATGAGCACTCGGATGGGGCGGCCATTGAAGTCTCGATGAAGTATTGAATGAGCGGGAGGAGTCGCATGTCGCGAAACCATTTGAATGGAACGGCTGCTATAGCTCCATCAAAGTCTGAAAACGGCTCAGCAGCTTACTGGGCTCCGAAACCATCTCGTACGCCGTGAGTCCCAACTCGGATAGGGAATTAAAACACAAATGCCAGCCAGCTATATACTCACCTGGAATCCCAGCCTTTGGAACTGGAAAGACTACGACTCAGCTATCACTCAAGTTGCGGGAGGCGAGACTTACGAGATCGATTGGTCTTCAGGTAATACCAAGAAGATCAAACATGACGATCCGGGGAGGCAGCGACTCGTCGACATCGCAGCGATCCTAGCTTCCGGCATCCTGCGACTCCGGGAGCGAGACTCGCTACCTCAGAGCCAACAAGCTGGTAATCCTGCGGAATCCTCTGCGGATCGCCTTGAGCTTTTCGGCCAAAACGTGCTTACTGTCGTCTACGGCGATTAACTCGCCGCGAGTCCGATTCCCCACAATCCATGGAGAAAAACATGCAACTGAATGTCGGAAAAGAGATCGCCGCGATGGAGCAAATGGCCGTGGGCCAGTTGCGGGATCACTACCTGTTCTTCAATTTCAAACAACGAGGTTATCAATGAACCGATTTGGTAGCTAATTGGATCGAAATTGACTTGTACGGCAATATGCCGTACAATTACGAAAATCAAGGAGTAAACTATGGCAACTGCAAACAGCACTTCAAAGTCGGCTCGAATCGAAACGCGAGTCTCTCAAGAGCAGAAAAATCTAATCGAGCGGGCTGCCGCTTTCAGTGGTCGGACCGTTTCCGAGTTTGTGCTTGCTCATGTTGAAAAGGCTGCTAAGAAGGTGATCGACGAGCATGAGAAGTTGCACTTAGACCAAGT
>JAUMAI010000455.1:0-2587 GCA_032116775.1 Pirellula sp.
GGCATTTATCGTACAGCAGCCTAGTTTTGTTGAGGCCGCCAATCAACTCATCGCTGATACGGACCTGAAGACTTGGAAAGAATATTTGTTGTTTCATGCAGCGGATAGCTCCGCAGGCTTGTTAGGTGACGATCTGGAGCAACTGCATTTTGCATTTCATGAGACGGTAATCAGTGGAGTTGCCGAACAACTTCCGCTCTGGAAGCGTGGGGTTGAGCTATGTAATGGACTGCTGGGAATGGTGGTTGGGAAGCTCTATGTTGAAAAACACTTCTCGCCTCAAGCTAAGGAACGGATGAAGGAGTTGGTGGATAATCTTCTGGCGGCATTCGGCGGTCGTCTCAATGAGCTTGAGTGGATGGGTAAGGCTACGAAAATCGCGGCCCAAGATAAGCTCAAGCAGTTCACGACGAAAATTGGCTACCCTGACAAATGGAAAGATTATTCCACCGTTGTAATCAAAGAGGATGACCTAGTAGGCAACGTCCGCCGGGTTGTCGAATTCGAGTACAACTATGCTTTAAATAAGTTGAAAGGACCTGTTGATAGAACCGAGTGGTACATGTCGCCGCAAACCATCAACGCTTATTACAATCCCTTGGGGAACGAGATCGTTTTTCCTGCAGCTATTTTGCAGCCTCCATTTTTCAACTTAGAGGCGGATGATGCCGTCAATTATGGTGGAATTGGGGCGGTGATCGGTCACGAGATCAGTCATGGTTTTGATGACATGGGACGACGGTTTGATGGAAAGGGAAATTTGAGGAATTGGTGGACACAGGAGGATATAGCTGAGTTTGAAAAGAGATCCGGTCAACTGGTAAAGCAGTATTCCGCTTACAAGCCTTTTGAAGATATGGCCATCAATGGTGAGTTAACCTTGGGTGAAAATATTGGCGACTTAGGTGGCCTAGCTATTGCTTACACGGGATACCGGTTTTCGTTGCAAGGGAAAGAAGCTCCTGTTATCGATGGCTTTACTGGAGATCAACGCTTCTTCTTAGGCTGGAGCCAGGTGTGGCGGCGTAAGTATCGCGATCAAGAACTGAAAAGAAGGTTGCTAGTCGATCCACATTCCCCCAGCCGATACCGGGTGGTAGGAATCGTGTCCAATATGGATGTGTTTTATGAAGCCTTCGGAGTTAAGCCAGAAGACAAAATGTATATTGCCCCGGAAAATCGAGTGAGGATTTGGTAAATTGCCCAAACCTTCAATTTTCTAGAAGCTGCAAACTTCTGGCGATCAACTCCAGTTCTTCGGGCAACGGGGACTGGAGTTTTTCCATAATAGTGCAGCGGTTTTTCGAGATTAGCGTCGGTACTATTGTTTTCAGGACGCCGCGGAGTTAGCTTCTGAACTTCTAGTCCCAAGGCAATATAATTTCCCTTCAACCAATGATGTGCTTGCCACATGTTACAGACGAAATGGCGCGATAGTTTTATTGCAATTGGGCGGGGTGTTGCCGCTGATGATTGTTTTCAGAGCAATAGGAGATGTATTGGTCCCGTAACGCTTTTTAAGCAATTGAGTTTTGGCATTCTCTTGATGTTGTCCATCGCCCAGTCATTGCTGGCCCAGCAGCCGAGTGTTCCTCCCCTGCCCTCTTTTGAGCTTGAGAATGAACATAAAGTAGAGGCTGATGGCACAGAGCGTTCTGATGAAGCTGGCCCTTTCACTCTTACCGCTTTCACGTTAGCGCCTCAAAGTCGCGTTCGTCGTGGCCGGTACATGATTGTTCGCTGCCGGGTGGTTAACGAGCAGGAGCAGCTGGATGCGGTTACTTTAGTTGTCACCGTAACCGGCAGGCCTGGCGAGCAGTTCGCACGTAAGGTTGAAATTGAACCGAAAAGAGGTCGCACTGTTGATATTCCAATTCCTGTTTCCGAAGACTTTCTCGAGACCGCAATCGAAATAAGTTGTACCTTGCGTCTTGAACGCGATGGTCGCGAAGTGCTTATCGAGCGAGAAGGGGAAGCTATCGAGCAAAAATTGAGGTTTCCTGTTGATACCGCTAATTGTGTCACGGGAACGTTGTTAAATCGCCCACCCCGGCAGTATCAAGATTGGGAATGGCCAAAGCTCGATGCCTATGCAACCTATGACTGGGTTGTGGCAACGCGAGTCATTGCTGGGCATCAACGAGTTACGATGGACTTGGAGAGTTATCCTCTCCCCAACGACTTAGTCGATTGGGATTCCATGGACAACATTGTCATTGCCGATGAGCGACTGTTTCACAATTATGCGGCGGTCATGGCCTTTAAGAATTGGCTTATGTCTGGAGGGCGAGCGTGGATCATGCTCGACTACATTGATCCCAAACTTCTCAATTCAATTTTAGGTCCAGATCAATATCTCAATTTGATTGATCGCACCGAGATAACTCAAGCTGTTCTCGACAGTCCAACTGCATTTAACCAGAGCGATCGCAATAAAAAGTTGTCGACGTTGAACTCCGTAAAGCTTGTTAAAATCGAACAGCGAGGTGGAGAGGTAACGCATACGGTGGATGGATGGCCGGCCGCGATCTGGATGCCCATCGGAGAAGGCGAAATTCTGTTTACCACACTGGGGGCTGAGGCTTGG
>JAUMAI010000456.1:0-6846 GCA_032116775.1 Pirellula sp.
CTTGTGGGGAATCCGATACGTTCCAGTGGACTGCGAAGGTGGCTGCGATTCATGTGGCGGTGGAGTTGCCATCCACGAAGGGCATGTCGGGTCCTCGCACTCTGGGTGCGCCTCATGTGCCGCGGGTGCCGCTCATGCCCATCATGGTGGGCATCATGAAGCAGGTGAGGTTATCTACGATGGTCCTGTTCGTGGAAACGGTGGAACTCTGCAACCAACTCCGGCCCCGACACCAGCCAAGCCTTCAGAAGTATCACCAATGCCCACTCCGGCACCTAGTACGACAACCCGGAATACTTCTCCCGCATTACGCAAACGCTCAGCAATTCAGCCTGCTTCGGCCCAGCAGCCGCTCCGCAGACGCTAGAGTTCGCTGGCGGGACAACCAGAGCGATTTATTGAAACATCTAACGAGGCGGGCTCAGAAAAAAATGCTGGGCCCGCCTTTTGGCATTCTGATTACCGCTTGACCCGACCTTCGCTCTGGTCTAAAGTTCTCAACATTGCTGGGGTGTGGTGTAATTGGTAGCACGACAGATTCTGACTCTGTTAGTTGGGGTTCGAGTCCCTACACCCCAACTTATTTTTCTGAGCGTTTTCTACGCTTGAGTAGTGCCCGGGCCTGTTGGCTACGGTGGAACCCCATTTGCTTATAGATCAAGGCAAATTTGCTTAGAGATGTGTGATAGGGTCTCGACTAGGCAGTCCCCTTGCTCCTTCCCTCGCCCAAGTCGCTCTCCGCTCTGCTTTGATTTCAGGGGGAGAGGCAGAAGCGAATCATGTGTTACCGTGCTCCCCTCGCCGCAAGTCGTTTTCCGCTCTGCTTTGATTTCATGGGGAGAGGCAGAAGCGACTTATGTGTTACCGTGCTCCCCTCGCCCCCGGCGTTTTTGCGGAGCAAAAATCGCTAGGGGGAGAGGGGTTGGGGGTGAGGGGGAATCGGCGCGGCATTGCAACCAAACTCTCTGTTGCGCTTAAAGCCCCTCACCCCTGCCCTCTCCCCAAATCGCTCTCCGCTCCGCTTCGATCTCTTGGGGAGAGGGAGAAAGGATCTTAATCCTGAGTGCTCCGCTCTCCCCAAATCGCTCTCCGCTCCGCTTCGATCTCTTGGGGAGAGGCAGAAAAGATCTTAATCCTGAATGCTCGCCTCGCCCCCACAGGGGCTAAGGGATTTAGGCCGGCTATAACCAATGCCAGAGAGTCTTTCTGAGCTTGAATGTGGTAAACAAAAAACCCTGCGCAACCTTTGGATTGAGCAGGGTCAAAAGATTTAAGAGAAGCTAGAGAAAAGCTTAGTCTTCAATATATGTTTCTAGCGAACGAGCCAGTTGATAGAAGTCGCTATCGGTTTCGATGTAGCGAACTTTAGTCACCAGGGTTGTAGGATCAACAAGGGTATCAAATGGAACGTACTGAATGTCAAGTTGTCCCCCGACAGAAACCATGACACCGTTAAGCTTCTTTTCCACGAGGGCTCGATAGCCACCGACGCCGATTTGAGAACCCAACATAACGTCAAAAGCAGTTGGGCGAGCGCAACGAGATTCGTAACCTAATTGCAAACCAGTTACTTTCTTGCTGTTGCCCGTCTTGGCCTTGTAGGCATCCTGCATCAACTTGCTGATCATTCGGCCAAGGTTGATATTGGCGATCGAAATATGGCCATGATCATCGCGCGATACGCCTTCTAGATACTTGGCAGGTAAGTACTCTGCCAAGCCTTCGGCTAGAACGATGACGCCGTAGGCACGGCCATCGCTTTCACGTTTCTGCATGAGCTTAACGATTCGCTCCACAACTTTCTCGACATTCATGATCGTTCGCGTAACGTTCTTACCCGTCGACGGGTCGGTGACGGTCTCGGTTCCGCGTAGAGAGCCAATAATATCTTCCACGCTCAAAACCATACATGCTTCGCCGGCGATCGCAGCACCATAAGCAAGCCAACCGGCACTTCGTCCCATGGTTTCAGCGACGTAGTACGCCCTGCCCGCTTCGGCGTCGTGGTTTAGGTTGCGAATTTCTGAGGCTAAGGTTTCTGCGGCAGTAAAATATCCGAAGGTAAAATCGATTCCCATGTAGTCGTTATCAATTGTCTTCGGAAGATGGACGACGGGAATTTTCTTGGAACCGCTGGGGAGAAGGTCCTGAAACATCTTCATCTTGTTCGCGGTTTTGAGCGTATCATCGCCGCCAATCGAAATGAGGGCATCTGCACCTATCGAACATAGTCCCTCATAAACTCGGCGCAAGGGAGCAGAGCGTTCTGGATCGGAGAGGTGGGCTGGAGATGAAACAATTTTACCCGGATTAGTACGGGCGGTGCCGATCATAATGCCTTGCGAAGTTCGTGCGTGATGCAGAGTCGTATGATCGAACTTGAAGTAGTCCTTTCCTTCTAACATCGGATTGGAAGGTGAGTAATCCGTTAGTTTGCTGTAACCGTGGCGAATACCCAGTACTTCGATACCCGCGTTTAAGAATGAAAATGCTGCCGTTGATATCACGGCGTTTGCAGCTGGGGCCGGACCACCAGCAAACAAGATAGCAACTTTCTTTATCCCTGAAGAATTTACAGTTGGCATATATCCCTAACTCCAATCACCGTCAAATCATTACTTAGCTAATAGTTCTCGTTCGACCCATTTGGTATCGACCAAACCTTGAACGAAGTCTGCATGGGACAGCACCCGCCTCTGGAAGTCAGCCGTGGTACTAATTCCTTGAATGTTGAGTTCCGAGAGGCACCTCAGCATGCATTGGATGGCATCGTCTCGATTCTCTTTGAATACGATCAGTTTACCGATCATGGAATCGTAATAGGGTGGAACGACATAGCCGGCCGAAACGTGTGAGTCGAAGCGTACGCCGTAGCCACCTGGAACGAAGATTTTCTCAATGCGTCCTGGGCAGGGCTGGAAGTTGCGGGTCGGATCTTCAGCGTTGATACGGCACTCTAATGCAGCTCCCCGCGGCACGACCTGCTCTTGCGTAAATGGAAGTGGTTTGCCAGAGGCAACCGCAATTTGCGTTTTGATCAAGTCGATGCCAGTCACCATTTCGGTGACTGGATGTTCGACCTGGATACGAGCGTTAACTTCAATGAAGTAGAAGCGGTTTTCTTGGTCAACGATGAACTCGACAGTGCCCGCATTGGTGTATCCCGCGGTTTTTACCAACCGTACCGCCGCTTCGCAAAGTTCGCGTCGAGCAGATTCGGGCAGGCGAGGAGAAGGGCTCTCCTCAATCAGCTTCTGATGGCGACGCTGCACAGAGCAATCGCGTTCGAAGAGGTGGCAGACATTGCCGAAATGGTCGGCGATAATTTGAACTTCTACGTGGCGTGGTTTTTCGATGTATCTTTCGAGGTAAACACCGCCGTTACCAAAAGCAGCTTTCGCCTCGTTTTGCGCTTGTTCCAAAGCGGACTTGAGTGCTAACTCATTTGCGGCGACCCGCATTCCTTTGCCACCACCACCGGCGGTTGCTTTGATGAGTACCGGATAGCCGATGAGGCGAGCGGTGCGAACTGCATCTTCTTCGCTTTCAATTAGGCCTTCACTACCAGGCACCACAGGTACGTTGGCCTGGATAGCCATTTGACGCGCCTGATTCTTGTCCCCAAGTTTCTCCATCGCCTCGGGCGTGGGACCAATGAAATCGATGTTGCAAGAGCGACAGACTTCATTGAAATGACTGTTCTCGCTCAGAAAGCCATAACCGGGGTGAATAGCATCAACATTCCCGATTTCGGCGGCACTGATGATTTGGTCTATTTTTAAATAGCTGTCGATGGAGCGAGGTGGACCAATGCAAATCGCTTGATCCGCCAAGCGCACATAAGGTGCGTCTTTATCGGCCTCGCTATAAACAACAACCGTTTCAATTCCAAGTTCGCGGCATGCGCGTTGGACACGCAAGGCAATCTCGCCACGGTTAGCTATGAGTATTCTGTTATACATGTATTGAAAGTTATCCGCGTGTGTCCAATTTGAACAACGGTTTTCCAAAGTCTACCGGTTCTTCGTTGGAGCATAGAATTTCGACTATCTTGCCACGAACTTCGGCAGGGATTTCGTTGAACACCTTCATTGCTTCGATAATACAGATGGTCGTTTCAGGTGTGATCGACTGTCCCACCTTCACAAATAGATCTGCTTTGGGATTTGGTTTTAGGTAGAGAGTGCCTACCATAGGTGACTTGATGGTCACAATGTGAGGGCCATCAGCTACCGCTGGTTTATCGGCGGCCGCTGGTGCTGGAGAAGGTGGCGGAGCTAATGCTGGCTGAGGGGCATATTGTGGTTGCAGCATGGGAGCCACCATAGGCACTGCCTCTTGGCTTCCACGGCACAGCCGAATTCTCTGCCTGGAATGACGCAGATCGATCTCGCTTAGATCGTGCTCTTTCATCAATTCCACTAAACGTCGAATACGATCGACGCTAAAAACATCCTCTGAACCTGACTCTTGTGCAGGAACATCGTCAGAACCAGCCATTCGCTTATACTCCCACATGAACTCGTCAGCAGTAAAAACTTCAAATCGTTTGCAGTTACTACCAACAAGGTGTAATTATTGACTCGAGATCTTTGGGCAGCGTCGATAAAACTCGACAACCGTCCTTGGTGACCAGCACATCATCTTCGATGCGAATTCCACCCCAGCCAGGAATATAAATGCCTGGCTCGACCGTGACTACCATACCAGCAACCAAAGGGCGTTGCTGCTCAGAGCCCATTCGCGGCGATTCGTGTACTTGCAGGCCAATACCGTGCCCCAAGGCATGGCCGAAATGCTTTCCGTACCCCCCCTTTTCGATCACTTTCCTCCCTGCACGGTCTACTTCGCAAGCAGGGATTCCGGGGCGTATGGACTCAATCGCGGCCTTATTCGCTTCCAGGACCAAGCGATATACTTTCTCAAATTTCGGCGGGATTTTACTGGTGACCAGTACGCGGGTCAAGTCGCTGATGTACAACCCCTCAAGTGCACCCCAGTCGATCAATACAAATGGGGACATCGAGATCTTTTCGTCTGTAGGGGTTCCATGGGGTAACGCGGCGCGAGGACCAACTCCCACAATAGGCTTGAAGCTGCAGCCAACGCCTCCCAAACGCCGGATTTCATTCTCAAGACCATGGGCAATATCGCGTTCCGATTGGTCGCCTTTTAGGCTAGCTGTCACCGCTCGAAAGGCCCGTTCCGCCATCTCTATCGCCCGTTCGATACGAGAAATCTCTTCCTTATCTTTTATTTCTCGCAGTCCCTCAACTTGGCCAGCCGTACCAACAATTTCGATCTTGGTGAGGCTGCCGCGTAACATCTCGTAGCCGTAGAGCGGTAGGTGATGCGATTCGACGTGGACAAAAGCTGGCTTGAGTTTGCTAAGCTGTTCGGCGGTCGCTTGCAGCAAAGTGGTATGGGGTGAGCGAATCACCACTTCCAGCCCCTCGCATTCCGCCTCAATCTGCTCTTCATAGCGAGGGTCGCTGAGAATAATAAAAGAGCCCCGGTGAACAAGTAGATAGGTGCTGTCGCCGGTAAAACCTGTCAAATAAGTGACGTTGGGAGAATGAGAAATGAGAAACGTTTCAATGTGACTCAAGCTCAGTTGCCGGACTAGTTTTTGGCGACGACGCGCAAAATCAAACGTCATACCTGGCTACCCTTCCGTATAAAATGGATTACCTTCTTTGTAGCTTCAATAGAGCAGTCCAACAACCTCGCTACCCCATTGCAATCCAAGATGACTCATAAAACCGTTCATATCGAGACGACATCGGATACCTTTGATCAAGATGTATTTGAAGCAAGTCTCAGCAAAATAGTGATCGTCGATTTTTATGCTGATTGGTGTCAGCCGTGTCGAATGCTCGACCCCGTCCTAAAGGATGTGGTATCAGCGCGCAGCGACCAATTCACATTGGTTAAAGCTAATACCGAACGTTTGCCTGACCATGCTCAAGCCTTTTCGGTAAGCTCCATACCGGTACTGTTTGCAGTTGCTGAAAAAACGGTCATCGATCGGGTTGAGGGGCTGCTAACTCAGCGGCAACTTGAGGAGTGGCTAGATTCCCTTACCGCTCAATTACAAATCGTTAAGGCCGCCCAGCTCGAGGAAAACGATCCAGTTGCTGCAGCCCAAATTTATAAAGCAGCCTTACGCGGAAATCCAAAAGATGATGGCCTAAAAATTCTTCTGGTTCGAGCTTTGCTCAAATCAGGTGACAGTACCGAAGCGGCGAAATTATTATCGGAGCTTGAGCGACGGGGTTTTCTAGAGCCTGAAGCGCAAAAGCTCAAGTCGCAGTTGAAACTTCAATCGCTTGCCACAACCGAAGATCAAGCAACTCTCGTCAAAGATCTTGAGCTAAATCCCAATAACCATCAACGGCGTTTGGAGCTAGCGAATGTTTATGTTTCGAAAGGCGAATACGAGTTGGCGTTACAACATGCATTAGAAGTTGTGCAGCGTGATCGGGCACAATTTCGTAAAGCGGCTCAAGAATTGATGCTGGATATATTCCGCGTCTTACCTGCAGATGACGAATTGGTTGGAGCTTATAGACGCAAACTGGCTATGGCGATGTACTAAGAGTCGCGCGAGTTACGCGGTATTATCGCGAAAGTTCTGAGCCCGTGGAACTGGTTTTAGCTCAATCGGCTATTCCTGTATCCAATAGGCGTCTTGTCGCTGCGGCAATATCGGCTTGACGCATCAAGGATTCGCCCACAAGCATGGCAGCAATACCGTGTTCGCGAAGCATTTTTGCTTCGGCTGCAGTGTGGATTCCACTTTCAGCGACCACGAGTCTGTCCGAAGGGATTTGGTGACGCAATCGG
>JAUMAI010000457.1:0-2502 GCA_032116775.1 Pirellula sp.
ACCACCTGAGCAAAGCGTTCATTGTCGGGAACCGTTAACAACAAGGCCAACTGTTCGCGTGAGTCTTTCTTATCTCTTAACAATTCTCCAGAATCACTTTGCTCTGCGTTCTTCACAAGATCGTCGAATGGCCAACCGGGCACCACCTGCTCATCTGGCTTTAATGTCGCCTTGATTAAAGCGATACGTTGCTGTTTTTCAAAGAAAGCAGCGGGAACGCGACTGCTCCTGGGAACAACGCCCTGCTTGCGTTCCAACATCGCAGCCAGCGAAAACAAATCTTTTTGTGTCGTGCTGTGATATGGAGAGTCGTGACATCGCGCACACTGCAGCTCAACCCCTAAGAAAGCGCTCGCCAGAATCTGCGCTTTGGTAGCGAAAGGTGCATCATTTTCACCCGCTAAGCCGAAACCGGCAGCGCCACCTGTGTGCGGATTTCCCCGCAGCATTACCAATTCGCTAACCCAACGATCAATCCCTTTACCATCCTTAAGGGCATCGACAAGAAACCACCGAAATGGCCCAGTGCTATTTAGCGAGGCATTGATCAGAGTTGGATTTTCGGCCAAGACATCTTGCCAGTAAGGCATCCAATGATCGGCCCACCTAGCATCAGCCAGCAACTCATCTATCTTTTCGCGACGCTTATCGGCTGCCGGATCGGCAAGGAATCTCTTCACCTCCTCTTCGGTCGGTGGTAAACCAATCGTATCGAAGCTGACCTTGCGCAAAAACGCAGCATCATCAAGCAGCAGACTGTAATTCAACTGCTGCTCTGATACTGCCTGTGCGGGCCATGGCGCCCCCGCATTTACCCAGTCAGTAATTAATTCAATTTGCTCAGCCTTCAACCCCTCGCCAACCGGTGGCATTCTTTCCGACGGATCATGGCTAGTGATCCTTCGCATCACTTCGCTTTCCTCAAGTTTCAGCGGTGTTATACCAGGCAAACCTGATACCCCGCCCAGGAGAAGCGATTCGCGATCACGCAATTGAAAGCCACCTAATGCTCGCTGTCCGTGGCAACGGAAGCAGTGTTCTTCAAAAATGGGCCAAATCAAAGTATGAAACAGATCGTTGTCACCTTCTGGTTTGGATACGATTAATCTTTTGGCTTCCTTGATTTTTTTATCGATCATCAAATCAATCGGATTGCTAATATGTAAAACATCTAGAGTTGCAGGTTGATGATCGGGATGCTTGCTTCCTAGCCAATCACGGGCGTACTCTCGCCGCGTTTCCCAGTAGGCATCTTGGGAACTGGCTAACTGACGCCTGCGGCTGGTATCAAAATGTTCAAGCTCTGAGTCAATCCTACGCAAGAGGGACTGAACTGCTTCGTCCGTCAATTTTAGAGGAGATGCATTGTCGCTTTGCGCCTGTAGGACATAGAAGTCCTGCGTGCCCTCTGGCTCAAGGGCGACAATGAGTTCTCCAGTATCAGGACGATGCCCTTTTCCACCCACGATTGTTTCCAGCACAACACGATGTAAACCGCTTTTGCTCAATGTGATGTTCGCAACCGCCTCCTGCTGACGGTATCCTGGTAAACGAATACCTGGCCTCAGTGGAGTCGCTAAGGGAGTCATCGGCTCTTCTCCACTGGGAGAACCTGTTAGCGCTCCAGTCCTTAAAACCAGTTTTCCATCGACCCACAATCGCGACAGCCCACGAGCTCGCAGCAAAATACGATGGTTTCCTTGGGGCAAATCAACGTCGCTTGTCAACCGTGCGACAACTGGAACCTTCCAATGATCTCGCATGCCCCAAGCATCAAAGGCGGTGGGCAATTTGGTCAACACAAATTCATGCAAGCGGTCATACGTGAGAGATTGCGCGGGCATTGTTTCATCTTCGACTAACCAGCGATTGTGAGACGCTAAGCCCTCATGCAGCGTTAGCCTTACGGTACCTTGGGGAATTGAGCCCAACTCTGGCATGGTCTCGGCTACCGCAACCACTGCCGGTCCTTCACGTCGATAGCGAGTCTTCATCACCTCATCGCTAACCAGACCTCGATGGATAACAATCGAATCGACGGAACCGATCAAACTATTAGCCGCCAGACCTCCCTGCGAAGCACCAATCCATACCTGATCATCATCAACTACGGGTGGTGCTTTGGTTGCCCCAGCCATATCCCAAGTTCCGGTGACACGCACACCGTCCAACCATCCTCTCAGACTCTCTGGGTCACCAAATTGATAGGCAACCGCGACATGATGCCATCCGGTCCCCGCCTCAAAGCCTGTTTTCGAAGTCCAACGATGCCAATGACCGTTCGGTGACGCAGGACTACCATCTTCATTTTTCGCTTGCGGATCGGAGGCAAATAAGAAATTGAGATGGCCTTTGCCATTTTGCCGACGGATCCGCAACGCCCAATTCTGATTGTCGGGAGAAAATCCCTTATTACCCGTTCGCCCCTTTGCCACAATCACATGATATTCGTGAGCGTCGACGTCGGTAACTTTCACCCAAGCTTCGAGCGTGATCGCCTCG
>JAUMAI010000458.1:0-6826 GCA_032116775.1 Pirellula sp.
ATCGCCGATTCGCGATTTTTTTCATCTGCAGGAACCAAAGTTTCGCGAAATGATTGAACTTGGCCATCGTAAACGATTAGGCCAAACTGATCATTGGAGGAAAGATTCTTGAGCACGTACAGTAAGGCATTGCGGGCTTGTTCCATCTTTTCGCCGCGCATACTCCCCGACTTATCGAGAACCAAGACGATATTCTTGGAGATACTATCTTCTTTGCGTACAGGGAAATCAGGATGAAGCATCAGCAAGAAGTATCCATCTTCGGTTTCCTTGGGGCGGTAGGATAGAAGACTCGCGGACACATCTCCTTTGCGATCTTCGATCAGCAATCGAAAGTCGCTCATCGGTATGTAATTAGTTAGTTCCATACTGACATTGGTGTCAGCATTGGGCGATCGCTGGATATTGACGGTGTGGGTTGGGCTATAAATATTGCCAAGTGGCTTATCGCTTGTGACTCGGATCGAGAGTTTCACTTTCCCAATGCTTTCTGTTGTAAATCCAGCAGCACCTAGTGGAAGCTTTAAGTCGATTTGCCCATCTCGATAGGGAGCAATCTGGCTGTACTGAATGGTGACCGTACGAGTCGCTCCAGCGGGGATGGGAAAGACATTGGTTTTCAGCATTCCTGTCCCAATCCATTGCACTAATGCTGGATCGCGCGAGCGACGTACGTAATTTTCATAAATGCGTCTGGCTTCATCTGCGCTCAGCAATTTCCCAGGTATCTCCTTTCCATCGACGAGGTAGGTCATGTTGCTAACAGCAACATCGTAAGGCAATGGAAAAATCGCGCTGGCTTCGCTCTGAACACCACTGGAATTGTGAAACGCTTGATTGACAGTAACCTGCACAACTCCATTGCGGATTGAAGCTTGGATATCCAGCGAGTCGATGCGGTATATTTGGTGAACCGGCGGTGGTGGGACTGGATGAGGTATGGGGTGATGTGGAGGAAATGGGCGAGGCAATCGCAAATCTGTGCGGGCATCGGACTCAACCAGTAGGACACCTTGGCCGAAGGCCTGAGGTATCAGGGTCTGTAAGATGAACCAAAGTCCTAGGGTCAACATCGCTAAGTAGCGGATCGCATGGCTCATAACTATTTGCCTCCTAAAAATAACTCGGAGAGTTGGAGTGGAGTGAGCAATAAGTGCGCTAAGGTGTAGACGGCAGGCTATTAGCCTCAGTTCCCGCGGTAAAAAAATGTTCTCCTCGACCTACAATTTGTCTCAAATAAGCTCGTGAGAAAAAGCTGCTTTCTATGGCTTGGTTTGTATTTCAAGCTCAGCTGTTACTGGAAAATGATCCGAGGGAGTCTGGCCAATTTTTTCTGTGCGGTCGATCGCGGCGCCCCTTATTGTCCAATGTTTAGTACAGGCAATCCAGTCGATTCTTGGACCTTGGCGATTATTTGAGAGGAATCCCGAAAAGGTTCCCTCCTCTTTGCTTGGGGTAGGATGGATAGTTCGATAAGTATCTAACCAGCCCGTTTGGGAGCCTGACTGACCTGCTGCGCCAAACAGGGAGAGATAAGGTTTGCTTCCTTCGGCAGTATTGAAGTCACCTGTCAGGATAGCTGGCTTGTTAGCAATGATTTCAGAGGCCTTGGCCACAATGAGTTCCGCGGATTTTTCGCGAGCGATTTCACCGCGATGATCGAAATGCGTATTGAGAAACAAAAAAGGCTGCGAGTTAAGATTCGATTTGTCTTTTAGTGCGACGAAACTAACCATGCGCGGCAGCGAACTATCCCAGCTTTTACTTCCCGCTTTCTCCGGTGTTTCGCTGAGCCAGAAGTGTCCTTCGGAAATTTTATCAAAACGATCTTTACGATAGAAAATTGCCGTCATTTCACCGCGCTGTTTTCCATCCTCGCGGCCGACTCCTAGCGCCTCATAGTTCGATAATGCTTTCGCCAAATAATCTTTTTGAAAATCAAGTGTTTCCTGAGTTCCCAATAAATCCGGTGCATAACTCTGGATGGTTTGTAACAAAAAATCTTTTCTTTTATCCCAATGGTTCTCTCCATCGCTGGCTGTCCCATAACGAATATTAAAACTCATCACACGAATCGTTTTAGCAGGCGTCTCGGTTGGTTCATCCGCCAGACCGAATCTAGCAGTCAGTGAAATAGAAGTGACGGCGCAGAGACCTAGCAAGATAAGAGACTGGTAGATTCTCCGGTGTTGAATTCTTGGCAGCATATAAGACTCCAGCAAAAGTCGCATTAAGATCGATTGGGATAGTGTTCAATATAGCGGTGCAACAGAAGCATCGGCCAGTAGCGATGGCTCAGGAATTGCTTGAAGACTTTGATAAGGCAATTCGGTTTTAACCTCTTGGTGCTTGGCGATGGAGTTTCGCGACATTCCTTTGCCTTGAAATTGGTGATAAGCAACCAAGTTGAGCTTACTGGAGGTGATAAGGCTGAGAGTGAGGCATATTCCTGATTCTGGTAAGTTCGTGCCGTTGCCCTGGTATCGGTCGGTAACGAAGATGCTCAGCGGTTTAAGGCAACTAGCAGGCAAGTTGTTATGAGCGAGTCAATTCTCTGCAGGAGCGGAGGTTGCCGGTAGGGTTGGTTGGCATAAAAGCCACAAACATAGCTCAGTTTGTGGCGGAGCTTCGTAAAGAGTTTATAAAGCTCGATCTGCGCGAGCGAAGCGTTCGACAGAAGGCCGCATAACGCTGAAGTGGTGCATTGGTCTCTGCGCCGATTTTCTGACTCAAGCGGGGCAATTGGAAAAGCGAATGCCAGAAATTGAGTACGCTGCGAATGCATCGAAAGCAATCGGCAGTCAACGCATGCTATCTGGAATCAAGGAATCGCTGTAGTTTCCACGGAGGCTTCTACGCCGTTGGGTTGTCGATTCGAACGAACCAAAGTAGCGATTTCCAGCGTGAGTGGTTGGCGAACGATCAGACGCAACGACAAGTTCAATGTCTCCGCTGGCCGGAGAGAGCGAATCGTTTCAACGCGTACCAAACCATCTGCAGTCCTGTCTGTGATTTGTAGTTGGCCGAATGTTGAACCGATCGATACAAACTCCACGCCTGGCGGTAAGCGGAATTGAATATCTAAGTTACCATCCTCTTGGTTGGATGCATTGGTGATGTTGACACGATAGGCTATTTCTTGGTTGACCTTAACTGGATCTCCCGGTTCTAGCAGTACGACCTGCAGGCTTGTGTCGCCCGGAGGCATTACTCCACCACTTCCAGCATCTGTATTTCCAGAATTCGGGTTAGTACCGCCACCCGATGCTGTAACATCAACCACACCATCATAGGTTTGGCTGAGACCCTCTAATGAAGTGACGGAATATCTAACTCGTGCTTGTTTGCCACCTTGCAGGGCCAGAAATCGACCAGCAAACACACGACGTTGACCGGTTTCCCAGCGATCGAGCATCCACGTCATTCGTTGCGTCGCTTCTGTCGCTTTTTGATCGAAACCATCGCCCCCTAAGCTGATCGGTTGTAAGGCTGTGTCGGGGTCACAATAAATCCGCACGCCGGTCAGTGGTGCTCCACGGTTCTCCAGTTCCAAAGTGAATAAAACCTCTTGGCCTTGAGTGGCGCTCTGAAGATTGCGGAACACTCCACCGGTTAATTGTTCACCCGAGGCTGGTTTGGGTACACCAACGATACTTGTTTGAGCCGATGCGAAGGCGCTTTGCGCGGAACTTACTGAAACTTTGGCATTGAGAGGTCCTGGTTCTTGGACAAGGAACGTAATGCCGATGGGTTTGGTTTCGCCGCCAGCAATAACCGGGATTGATTGTATGACCGAGTTTTCTCTCCGATTTGCCTCAACCAAGCCGCGACCGCTTTCCACTAAAACACGCACATCGGTCAGTGGGCGGTTGGATATGTTGCGGACATCTATCTCCATCAAGATTGTTTTACCAACTTCTACTTCTTGAGTATTTCCTGTCGGTCGAATGGAAACATCGAGCGACGGTTTGAAAACATTCGTACTTACTGTTTGCGTTTGATACAAATCAGGTTCGGCACGAACCTCAAATTGAATGCGGTAGGGGCTCTCGCTCTGCGCTTTCGCACGAGCGCTGATGACAATTTCCTGGCCAGGTTGCATTGTTCCCAAGCTCCAGACAGCGCCAGCATCGGTGAACTGGATCGGCTGTATAGAGGCATCCAGAAACTGCATGCCCGTCGGTAGCGTTAAACGGGCTTCGCCAGCGTTGGCTGGGAGCTGGCCACTGTTGACAACGCGAAAAGTATAAGCGAGTGTTTGGTCTACACCTGCCTCAGGCGGACCTTCTGCATATATCGATAAGCGTGGGGCGACCCAAGTTACTGCAGTTTGTCCTCGGCCCAAAACAAGTTCGGGAGTATTCATTTGGCTGTCAGCAGGCGTAACTACTTCTATCGAGACTAGAGCGGTCCCGGCTGCGCCATTGTTTTGGACAAGATTGACACTTGCATTTCCATCGGCGTCGGTACGGGCCTCCATCGTGTCGCGACCGTTGGAGAACAGTGCAAGTTGAGGTTGCAATGATCGATAGATCACTTTCCAGTTCGGAGCGGGTACACCTTCAGAGATGGTGACTAGAGTGGTTAACGTCGCTTGTTCGCGATCGGCACGAGTTTGCGGACCTGGAAATTGCCACTGCCCTTGAACCCAGTGCACAGTCGCAGTCACTCGACGTCGATCCCAAATCTTGGTTTCCGGTGCCAAAGCGGTGACGTAGCTAGTGCCCGGTGTGGGAGAAGTAAGACTGATCCAAGTTTGGCCACGGCGAATTATCAAGTCATCTGACTTGGAGGGAGAGCCTCTCGTGATTAGCGATTCGCGAGAACTGGTTTTTCCCCGCGCGAAGTTTACTGCAAGTTTTTCTACTTTCTTGCCGTGAATGGAGTCGCTCAAGTCGTGCGATATCAGTTTTCCTTTCGACTCATCACCGACTTCAATAAATTGACCGACACTATCGGGCGAGAGCATCCATTCAAGCGGTTCGCGCGTTACTAAGTAACCATCTTCGCCGCAAATACCAGCTAACAGCACCACCTCTCCACCCACTGGTGCGACAACTCTTAATGGAGTCATCATGATCTGGCCCCGTTCGCCTTGATCTTTGAAGTGACTGTGGGGGTCGTAGCAACTGCTAGTGGTAGGTCCGCCACATCCTGGTCCGAATCCTTGAACGCACGGAGGAGGTGTAGCAGGCGCACTAAAAGCGGGCGTAGGGAAAAGGTTGCAGTTCTCCGGTTGCGTCAATGAAGTTGAATTGGGGTTCGGTAAAAATACCTGTTGCCCCGTTGGATCGATCGCTGGGAGATTTAGTGAAGTACAACCCGTAAAGTTGCAGAGTAGACTTACGCCTACGAACAACCCAGCCGCTATCGTCAAAGTGCGCTGTGTAGAACGCGAGTTCAGTGAGTTGGCGAGCAGTGCCTGGGCACGCAAGGAGTGCGCAAGGCGAGAAACAACCTCCAGATGGAAGTTCCTTCTTCGAGCGACGATTCCTTGTCGACTGGGCAACATTCCGGGCTGCCTATAGTGCGAGGTTTGGTACGGGACAGAATCCAACACCAGAACGTACCACTCGATTAGGCAATTGGCGGAGATAATAGGGGGCTCTGGGGAAGATTCCATCGCGTCTGAGATTGCCTCTGCGGATCGTAGCGACTGTAGAGAGCGAGCGTTTGCTTTTACCCCGAGTGAACACTTCTAAAGCGAGAAAACCGCGGGGATGAATCAGCGTTAAGGCAATCGATGCGTACAAGAAAGTACTTAATTATAGCGTAGTAGTTTGGTGTGCTGGTCTGGTTGCAGTTCTGTGGAGTAGCGGTCTAAGCAGCGAACCGGAGCGGGACTTAGGAGCGTATTGAGGACCTAGCACTCCCCGTTGTTGGGATGGCCAAAGCGTATATACTGTTGCGGTTTCTGGTGGTGGTTCGTTCAGGTTTTCCGTCGCTGTATTGATCCACGTTGGCGGTTTGGTTGAAATCGAGCACCTGCCAGATGCCCGGTTTTTCGGTAGATGATAATAGAGGCTTGTCTGATATGGCGAATCAAGAGAGAAGCAAGCGGACTATGATCGAAGCTGATGGGCTGTCGAAGTTCTACGGTCCGTTCGCGGCGGCACGAGGCATTTCCTTCAAGGTGAATGAAGGTGAGTTGGTTGCATTTTTGGGGCCCAACGGTGCTGGCAAAAGCACAACGATGAAGATGCTTACGGGTTACTTAGCACCCAGCGAAGGGGTAGCCAGGATTGCTGGGCATGACATGCTCACAGACCGCATCGCTGGGTCAAAGCATTTGGGATACCTGCCCGAAAATGGTCCCCTTTATCCCGACATGACCCCATTTTCATTGCTTAGCTTTTTCGCTGATGCCCGGGCGATGGCCGCCGATTATAAACGAGAGCGAATTGCCAAAGTAATCGAGCTGTGCGATTTATCGTCGGTGATGCACAAAGCGATTAGCAAATTATCCAAAGGATTTCGTCAGCGTGTCGGTATGGCACAAGCTCTCCTGCACGAGCCTGACGTCTTGATTCTAGATGAGCCGACTGCGGGTCTGGATCCTAATCAGATTCGTGAAGTTCGGCGAACGATGAAGAAGCTGAGCGAATCGAAAACGATTCTTTTGTCTACGCACATCTTGCAGGAAGTCGAGGCGATGGCCAATCGAGTGGTCATGATTGCCGAGGGACGCAAGGTTTTCGACGGACCTGTCAGCGAACTGAAAAAGGTTCGAGGTGATTTGACCGAAGCCTTCCATGATTTGACCGGAGCTTCAGTGAACTAATCACTGATAACGATGTGATTGGCAGAGGAAAGTTGGTCGGTGCTA
>JAUMAI010000459.1:0-3512 GCA_032116775.1 Pirellula sp.
CACTCTGATTTCTTCTTTCATTTCTGGGGAACCATCCGCGGCCAACACTTTGCGTTTCGCAGCCATCAACGCGCTCGTTCCCGTCGCCGTGTTAGTGAGAAAGATTCGACGGTACATTAGTTAGTATTGTGAGCAATGTGATAAGTTTAGATACTACTACCCGGGAATTAACTAAACAGTTTCAAAGCCCTTGCGTTGCTCCCGTCGTAGCCAGGTGTTCGCTTGTTTGTCGTCGATGAACTCTTCTTTGGTTGGCTCCCATTTCAACGGGCGCCCCAAACGCATCGAGATGTTCCCAAGGTGGCACGTTGATACGGTACGATGCGAACCCACGATATCGGAAACTGGCAATCTGCGAGTTTGCACGCAATCGAAAAAATTGCCCATGTGATTGACGATTGCGTCTAGCTTCCCGGCTCGCGGCGGTCGCTCCAGGTTGTCGTAATCGTAGACCTTCCAATCTTCGCGATTCAGTGGATTCGTTTTTAAAGCGTCGACGGGTGCTCCGGTGATCTTTCCTCGATTGACGAACAATCGACCGGCATCGCCGGTGAAAAGTACTCCGTTATCGCCAGTGTCACCGACTGTCATTATCACCCCATTGGCATACTTGTAAGTGACTTTGAAATCGATCGCGACGTTGTAGCCATTAGCAACCGTTGGCATTGTTGCTGCTCCGTTGATTTCGACTGGATACGAATCGATGGCCCACTGTGCAATATCGATGTGGTGAGCTCCCCAGTCGGTCATTTGGCCCCCCGAGTACTCGTACCACCAGCGAAAGGTGTAGTGGGAACGTTCCTCAATGTACGGGACATCCGGCGTTTGCCCCTGCCACAAGTTCCAATTGAGATGCGTTGGGGGCTTACGAGGCACGAACGAACCGCTTGTGCCGTTCTTGCCAAGTACAACATCCACCTTCTGAAGCTTTCCAATGCGGCCCGACCGGACCATTTCAACGGCAAGCCGAAAGCGATCGTCGCTGCGCTGCCAGGAACCGACTTGAACCACACGTTTGGTTTCTTTCACGACCCTAGTTAGTAGCTTGCCCTCGTCAATTGTCAGCGTTAGTGGTTTCTCACAGTAAACATCTTTTCCGGCACGGCATGCGTCGATCACCATTTTGGTGTGCCAATGATCGGGACTGCCAATCATGACGACATCGACATCTTTGCGAGCGAGTAACTCGCGGTAGTCTTCACTGCTGTGTGGAGTGCTTCCAAAAGCTGCCTTTGCTTGATCGCGGACGTTGCGATCCACATCACAGACCGCAACAATATCACCGTACAACTGCGCTTTATTAGCAATAACACTCCCCTGGTAACGCAGGCCAATCGCACCGATTCCAATGCGTTCGACCTTGTGAGAAGGCATTTCCTGTCTGCCTGCTGTTTGTGGCGATGAGAAGACTCCTGGAAAGGAAGTCCCTAGTACCGAGCCCCCTTTAATTGTCGATGCGATGAAGTCTCTTCGAGACAGGAATGATTTCGACATATGGACCTCCAATGATTACCAGTCTAAGCTTGCGGGTTATTTTAATGCTCAAGCGCTTCATCTACCTTCCGTATTTGCGTAATTCGGTTACACTATTGCGTCAGCACTAATTCGACTGGAATCCGCCTATGCGTCGCGTGGCTCTACTCATTGAAACCTCGCGGACTTATGGTCGCGACCTTCTGCACGGTGTGAAACGCTATGCACAGGAGCACGGGCCATGGTCATTGTTCGTCGAGGTTCGGGACCTCGAAACAAGGCCGCCAGTTTGGCTGAGAAACTGGGATGGTGATGGCGTTTTGTCCCGCTCTGGGAACGCTGCTATCGCAACGGCTGTTAAACGTGCGGGTGTGCCTGCTGTTGAATTAAGATCGACTCGCCGCGGTTCCACCTTCCCATTTGTCGGGGTGGATAACACGGTCGTGGCATCCATGGTTGCCGACCATTTTCTTGAGAGAGGCTTCCGTCACTTCGGTGTATTTGCGCTAGATGCTGAGCCCTTTTTTATCGAACGCCGCGAGAGTTTTGTCGACTATCTGCGAGCACGTGGATATGAGTGTTCTGTACTTCGTCAGCACGGTAAGTCGGAGAAGCCAGAACAATGGGAGGCTCAGCAAAAGCGGCTGATGAACTGGCTGAGCGAACTGCCGCGACCAACTGCGATTATGGCTTGCACGGATCAGCTTGGTTGCTGGCTGTTGGACGCCTGCTCCCGTTCATCAATACGCGTCCCGGAAGATGTCGCTATCGTCGGAGTCGAGAATGACGAAACAATCTCTACCATGAGCACGCCGCCGCTGAGCAGCGTGCGTTTGGCGGGCGAACAGATCGGCTATGAAGCCGCGCGAATTTTGGATCGCATGATGCGTGGTCTGAAACCGCCAGCCAAGCCGACACTCTTCGCTCCGCTATGCATTGAGACGCGTCAATCGTCGGACATCGTGGCTATCGATGACGTGTATTTAGCACAGGCCATTCGCTTGATTCGTCAGCATGCCTGTGATGGACTGACCGTTCATGATATCCTCAAGGTTGTTCCGATCTCGCGAAGCACTTTAGAGCGGAGTTGTCGGCGATTATTGGGAAGGTCTCCCAACGAAGAAATCGTACGCGTGCGCATCGAACATGTCTGCAACCTGTTGCGAGATACCGACCTGAGCCTCGATCAAATCGCCGCTCGTACCGGCTTTGCGACATCGCAGTACATGCTGGAAGTGTTCCGCAAAGCGGTTGGTGTCACGCCTGGCACCTTTCGCCGCAGTCTCACGTCCGTCAGGTGATAGTACTGAGTTCCAGTTGTCGCTCAACTGCAGGCCGGGGGGCATTAAATTGGCTAGCCATCCCAATTTTGGCGGGCTGCCACAAACCATAACACTCTGCAAAAGTCCGCTCCGCTATTCGTAGCTCCGGGACGCTCTCCTCCAGCCATCGGTAGCGATAACAGCCGTCGCTGCTTAAAAAAACGGTTGCTTTCGAGTTGCTGGAGAGAGTTGCGGAATGGCGACCGGAGATCGCGATCGACAAATGGATTTATCTTTACGACCTGACTATCGCCTCTCAATACATGAGATTACACTCGGTTTCACGACCGTCCACCTCGCTACAAGGAACGATGCATGACCACCCTACGCTCAGAAAAGCGGCTTCTGACATCGCTGACAATGCTCGCCGTTGTCTGTTGCTTCTTCCCCACGACTGCCTCGGCGCAGGGAAAGCCGCTCAAGGTCTTTGTTCTCGCCGGCCAGTCCAACATGGAGGGACATGCAGCAATCAGCACTTTCGACTACATCGGCCAGGATCCGCTTACCGCACCGATGCTCAAGGAGATGCGTAATCCAGATGGAACCCCAAGGGTATGTGACAAAGTCTGGATGTCATATTTGACCGGCCCTTATGACGGCAGTGCCAATGGCGAGGGGTTGGGGAAATTGACCACCGGCTTTGGCGCACGCGGAGATCAACCCACCAGGGATGGTGGCAAGATCGGTCCTGAGTTCACCTTAGGAATTTATATGGAG
>JAUMAI010000460.1:0-6734 GCA_032116775.1 Pirellula sp.
GCCTTAGCAAAATCATCCTCTGTTTCCCGCAGGCAATTCTGCTGAGCGATGAGTGGCGAGTTGCCAAGCCAACAGCAAATAACGTGTAGTGGGAACTCCCGCTGCAGTTCCGTTTGCCTACTGGCCCTCATCGAATGGAACAATCGTGGCCAACCCAAGACACCGGTGCGGCGAAAGTAGTCGCGTCATTTCGGTGCGTAGATTCGAGTTCTTCCAGCCCATCGCCGTATTGGCTACAGCTCGATACTGCGGCGCGGCGACCAAATACTCGCTCTTGTCGCCGAAGATCTCGAACGCTTCGTCTAGGATCAGTCTAAGCTCGGGGAAGATCGGGCAGCTACGGACGCCACGACCCTCGTGATGCTCGACCTTCGGCTCGGGGATGCTCATGCGGTTCATCTCCCAATCGATGTCTTCCCAGCGCAGCGAGAGCGTTTCCGAGGAGGCCAAAGCCCACCGTAGTGACTCAGGCCCAAGATCACCTGCCAAACTGGGTTGGCCTTCTTCATCAGTTTGTCGACCACTTCGCGCGGTACAAACTCGTTGACGCTGATGTTTCTCCACAGCGTCCGCATCTTGCAGAAACGGTTCATAGCACGATGCGCAAGCGACTCCTATCCTCCAGGGACTCAAAATGGATGCTTTTTGCCAAGCCTTTAATGATTCGCAGGCCATAATTCTCAGCGAAATCATCGCTTTCTAACCGATTCGTTTTCCCACCTATGACATCTAATTGAAATTCCAAGCTCGCATCTTTGCCCAAATAACTGATGGACATCTCAACGGGGTTTGTCGACAATTCAGGGGTCCATAACTGAAGAGTTTCAATCACTAACAAAAGTAGGTTGTGTCTTGGCTGGCCCCCCACTAGATGTCGATCGCAAAACATTTCAATTTCGGCGAGCATTGCATACCGGTCATAGTCGGGAGAATGGATTTGAAAGTTGTATCGGCTGATGCGATTGATGAACGCTCGCGTCTTCTCGAATCTAGGAACGGTGAATATCTGCTCAGGAGTCCCTGATTCATAAATTACTCCTTCATCCATATAGAATACGCGGCTAGAGACGTCTCTAGCGAACTCCATCTCATGCGTCACAATCAGCATAGTCATACCGTCGCGAGCTAGTCCCCGTATTACCGCGAGCACTTCTCCGATCGTCGTCGGATCCAGAGCAGAAGTAGGTTCGTCAAAAAGAATCACATCGGGCTTCATTGCAAGGCACCTAGCTATCGCCACTCGTTGCTTTTGGCCACCTGACAATTCGTGCGGAAAGTGATCGGCCCGCTCTCCCAAACCAACCTGTCTTAGCAAAGCGAAGGCTTGGGATTCGGCCTCGTCTCGCGACAGGCCAAGGAGTTTCATCGGTGCGAGAGTCAAATTATCCAGTGCCTTAAGATGCGCAAAGAGATTAAAGGATTGAAATACCATATTCATTTTTTGGCGTAATCGGGCAACTGACGCTGCTCCTGAGAGCACATCTGTACCATCAATCCAAATCGATCCACCACTCGGTCGTTCCAACAAATTTAAGCACCGAAGTAGTGTGCTTTTACCCGTGCCTGATGGACCAATAATTGAGATTACTTCACCACGACCGATCTCAAAGCTTACATCACGAAGCACGCTCGCGGAACCAAATACCTTACTCAAGTGTTCCACCCGAATCATTTGAATCTCCTGATTCCATTCGGCGATTTGTGAACCATGCGCCGCTGCATTAAATCTATAAGCAAAATGAAAAGACCGGCTATTAGCCAATACAAAATCGCCACCATAATAAGTGGGAAGAATGGATCGAATGTACGACTTCGAATGATATCACCAGCCTTGGTGAGATCCTGCACGGCGATATAACCGACGATCGATGTCATTTTCAAAAGTGAAATAAACTCTCCTTTGAAGATCGGAAGAATATTACGTACCATTTGCGGCAATACGATAAAGCGGAAGGTGGAAAATCGGGTGAATCCCATGGCTAGGCCTGCTTCAAGCTGACCTCTATCGACACCGTCGATTCCGGACCGAAAAATCTCAGCCGCATAAGCAGCAAAATTCATCCCAAATGCTAATACGGCGGCAAGGGTTGGCGGGATATCGATGGACGCAAACAAAACATAAAATACCAGCATTAACACCACCAGTACCGGTGTACCTCGCAACAATGATATGTAGAGTCTCGCGGGCACATGGAGCAGCGGCTGGGAAGACATGCGCATGAAGCACAAAACCGCCCCAAGTACCGTACCCAGCAAAGCAGACAGAATGGAGATTATCACTGTCGTCTTCAGACCATCTAAAATCAATAGATAACGGTTTTCACGAATCAGGTTCGACTGAATGCTATTGGTCAGCCTTTGAAGAAAAGTAGCCTCGCTTGGTGTCTCTGTGGCGGAACCTAACAAACTCGATTTGAGTACGCCAACTTGAGTTGCCATTTGAAAATAGGGGAGCGAAAAGTCGATCTGCTGCTGACGCTCAGGAGTAATGTAAATGGAGCTTGTAACTAAATCAGCTTTGCCAGAAGCTACTGCGGCGATCAAGCTGCTAAAGTCCATGTTGCTTAGGCGCAGTTTTTTCCCAAGGTGGCCAGCAAACCGTTCCATGAGTTCTATATCAAATCCAACCAATTGATTTTCTTGGGTTGCGACGAATGGCATGCCCACATCGCAGACGCCTACAACCAACTCGCCGTTGGTGCCAATGTTTTTCAGCGAAGGCATCTCGGTTTTCCGTTGCTCGATCCACCGTTGCACCATATCCTTATAGATCCCGTTGGCTCGGATCTCAGTTAGGAATTGATCGAAATCCGTGCGAAGCCCAACCGATTGTTTTGCGAAACCAACCCCGACATCAAATGCAAATAAATCCTTTTCGAGTCGACCAATTCTTTGGTCTTGACGCATCAAATCCCTGAGTACCTCAGCATCATATAAGGCGGCGTCGACCTTTCCTGTCTCTAACGCCAGCGTTACATCGGCAACCGTTTTGTATTGCAACATAGTGGCCTGCGGAAGATTCTTCGAAACCCAGGTTTCATGCGCTGAACCCATCAATACCCCGACGCGTCGTTGACTCAGATCTGATACAACACTGAGTTTCTTGGTAGAGTCATTCTTCGGACGCTCGATCATCCTAGCCTGATTACCGCAACCGACCAGAATTAAACATAGAAGACAACGAATCCCTATCCACAATTTTGACAGCGACATTCAATATTACCTTAGGGTTTCTCTCACTATCGGCCACAACGCAATCTTTAGATTTTGCCTTCCAATTCAGCATGGTAGGGTTAGATGCGTTTGACCTCAATGGATGACCTATCCAACCATGCTCCAAAATCGCAAAGATTTGGTACTTAATCGAGTAGTTAGCAAAGTCGGTGAAATGTTTCAGCGACACATTAAAATGCGTAAACATCGATAACCCAGACGAATTTGGTCTTGGCTATGCGGATTCCGCATCGTCTGCTGCGTAGACTCCGCTCCAGCTGCACAGCAAGGGCCAACCAATTACCAATCCCGTACTCTCATAAGCCCTGGATGAATAACGGGGCAGTCAACAAGGATGAATATGAATAACGAAGATAAATACCTAGCTTCTGCTTTTAGAGACGTCGATTCTTCACACGTAGAGAAGATGATGATCTGTCTTGATTCAATGCAATCAATGCCCTGTTTTCTAGCGTATAAAAAACGCACGATTGAACTTCTAGGCATTGATTCAAATTCGAAATGCCTTGAGGTTGCATGTGGTCTTGGTGATGACTTAGCGCGACTGGGCAGGTATTGTAGCGAGGCAAATGGAGTTGACATAAGTGCTCGCTTGATTGAGGAAGCTAGACGCAGATGGACTTCGGATAATCTACACTTCCACATTTGCAATGCAGAGAAACTCGAATTTCCAGATGCCTATTTTAACTCGGTCAGGATAGATCGTTCATTGCAGCATGTAGCAGATTGTGAGGCAGTAGTCGCCGAGATGGTGAGAGTGACGACTACTGGTTGAAAGATTTTGTGCGCTGAGCCGGATTGGGGTACTTTCTTCATTGGAACAGAGCGAGATACCCTTACGGAAAAAATCCAGACCGTATGGTCAAATAGTATTCGGAATCCATGGGTTGGCCGAAATCTTTTTCAAATTATGCGCAAGTGTGGTGTTGTAGATATCGAGCTTGAATGCCACATGCTACTTACCAGGGGATTTCAAGATTCGAACCGCGTATTTGATATCGAAGCGACAGTCCTCCAATTAACTACCGAAGCAATTGACACCAGAGATGCTTGGCCGCTGAGATATCGTGAATCAGAAGGATTAGCCGGAGTTATGCTTTTTATTTGCAGTGGCAGAAAGTATGAGAATTAGAAAGCCGAACAATTTGGTGAGCTTTGAGCGAGCAAGCGGTTTCGTGTCCAAGAGTGGGTCGTAGAGAGCGCATGCAAGCAACAGCGCACGAAGTCATTTTTCGGCGCGCGTCGGATTTAACGCAGCCTCGTTTTGGAACCCGGGTTTTCCCTAGGTTTTCGCATTTCTGGCCAACTGCACTGGCTTTCCTGCACGTCCATACTCCTCTATGCACATTCATGCTTGCACGTGTTGCCCCGACAAATCAAAAAATCTAGTGCGCTGCCTTGCCCCCTGTTGAGTCATACAGTGAGTCGCCAGAGTCGCCTCAAAACCCTCGGTTGTCCTAAAAAAAGTCTTTTTTCAGTGATGGTGGTAGGATTCGAACTAAGTGCAAAGGTCGAGACAGCCCCGATACAATTCAACTTGATATGGGCTATCGAGCAGGAGACAATTGAGGGCACTGCCAAACTACGCTTGCGAATTCCATAACTCCACCAAATTGAACTGATGCGAATTTTTTCCTTCCTGCTAATTCTTTCTCTTATGCTTACGAATTTATCGCACGCCTTTGAGGGACTCGATTGGCCCGCCAACGACGACGAGCATGGCGATAAGCCTATTTACCATTACCTTCCTGTTAAGAGCGATTCCCTTGATGCCAATGATGTGAGGGATGATATTCGCTTGAATCGAGACCGATGGACAGTAGCACCAACCTCTGGAGTTCAGTTCAATGAAACGGATGATGAAATCGCCGTGAGGTCAGCCGTTTTTGATGATAGGAGTCTCATCGAACTAATTGGCTCGAGCGAGTTTGATACCCAGAACTTATCCGTTGAGTTATGGTTTCGCAGCGATCAGGTGTGGGATGCGAAGTATTGGCCTGGTGCCGCGACTCTGGTCAGCAAGTTTACCAGCGGTTGGGCTTCGAGCGATTGGGGAATCATCGGCGGGAGCTTGACTGATGGAGTTAATGAAGGTCGTATTTTGGTAGGTGTCGGTCCAGCCGGTGGCGGAGACGTTGTCTTAGCTTCACCCACCGGTCTCAATGATGGGAAGTACCATCATTGGGTTTGGACGCGGAACCAAGTGGGCGAGAACGTTTTGTTCATCGACGGAAATTCAGTAGATCGGGCAAAGGATAATGGTGGTTCAATCACTAATGCTCGTCCCTTTTGAAGTATTACCGTATGGCAGAATCGTGGCCAACCCGCTACGCAGACGCGGCGCAATTGTGGGGCAGGTTTGCACGCTGGGATTTCACCTGCTCGCCTCTGATGGTAAGATGTTATTAAGAGTTCTCCCGGCAGTTTCGGTCTTGTGCGGACTGAGGATCCAGGGCAATTTTTGTTTTTTCTGCGATTCTTCCCTTGATGGAAAGCCGGGGCGATGGGTTCTTTTCGCAAAATCAATGCGTATCTACAAGGTCTGCAAACGATTGCTAATTTACGGTCACCAACTGGCTGTTTTGTAAGAACATTGAATACGTCTTGTTATTTTTCGGCGATGGCCTTGATCGCCGTTTTCTTGTGCGACTCGAAACTACTTTTTGCTCAGGCCGATACGACAACGCCCCCGATTGTCGCAGACAAAAAGGTCTTCGACGATACAGTCTCTACATTCTTGAGTAAGTACTGTGCCGATTGTCACGGCGAAAATAACAATGAATCAGGTGTTGTCCTGTCCAGCATCAGTTGTGATCTGGCATCCGGACGTGACATGGAGCTTTGGAAAACGGTACTACGGCAACTTCATTTGGCAGAAATGCCACCGGCCGAAAGTGAACAACCCGAGCAACACCAAAGAGATGCCGTTATGCTCTGGATCAATGCAGAATTGAAAAAATCGGGAAACGCGTCTGATCTATACGCAAAATTGGAAAGTCCGAGCTTTGGAAATTATGTGAACCATCAGAAGCTCTTCAGCGGAGAGATCACCTCTGAGCCTTTTTCACCAGCACGCTTGTGGAGAACGAGTCCTGAAGTTTTCGAAAATGTGAAATCCAGCTACGGACAAGGGGCCAAGGATTTTAGGCAGCCTTTTCCCTTAGAAGACAAAGTAGGTATCAAGGATTATGCCAAACTCCTGTTTGCAGATTCAGCAGTCGTCAGTGTGTTGATGAGCAATGCGGCTTGCGCTGCCGATGAACTCATTAAACATTCTCCCATCGCTTCTTCAGACGCCAGTCCCACGGATGATATGCTTGCGTCTGCCATCAGCGAACATTTCAGCAAAGTTGTCTATCGAGAGCCACGGGAAGAAGAGATCAAGAATTACTCGGAGCTTTTCAGAAAGGCAGCTAAAGAGGGTGGGAATGCCGAGGCCATGCGATTGGTTTTGATGGCGGTGATGCTGCACCATGAATCCGTTTACAGAGTTGAGATTG
>JAUMAI010000460.1:6744-8242 GCA_032116775.1 Pirellula sp.
TCAAGGATGAAGATCGCTCGGGTGGATTTGCCTACTACGGCGAAAACTACCCTGCAATGTACGAAAAAGATGCTGATTTTTTCGTCATGAACATTCTGGAGAAAGATAAGGACGTATTCAGGCAACTGCTGATGTCAGACGAGTACTACATCATAAACAGAGCGACTTTTCGAAACACGGTCTACGATTTTTACAAGCAATACCAACAGGAACTTGATGCAGGGAATTATTCGGAGGCCATGCAGAAAGAACTTTTGCATAGACTGAACCTGAAGGGCTGGCATGAACTGAATGTGAAATACAACTTGCATGCTTTCAATAAAGGCTTCGATGGCAGTGTCGCTGCGATAAAGCAGATCGTCAAAGAGCAGTATAGTTGGATGGATACCAAAGACGAAAATATACTTCGGCATCGCATGCAGGCTCTGTATACAAAGTACCCAATGGTTTACGACCTCAGGGATGATGAGCAGGATTTCCTGTTGCCGCAACCTTACAAGCGACCGAACCGTGCCGGGATGTTGACGCATCCTGCTTGGCTAATCGCACATTCATTGAATGACAGCACGGACCCGATTCGGCGTGGTAAATGGGTGAGGGAGCGATTGCTGGGAGGCGTGATACCGGATATTCCCATCACAGTGGATGCCTCAATTCCAGAAGATCCTACGAAAACGCTGAGAGAAAGGCTCCACAAAACGGAGAAATCTGAATGCTGGCGTTGTCACAAGAAGATGAATCCATTGGGATATGCCTTCGAGATCTACGATGACTTCGGACGGTATCGAAGTGAGGAAAGCCTAAGCAAAGGAGATACCAAACCGGTCAATGCCAGAAGTGAACTTGTTGACACAGGTGAGCAGGAATTGGATGGCGAATTCAAGGATGCTTTGGAACTCATACATAGACTGGCCGAATCGGATAAAGTTCGTCAAGTCATGATCCGTCATGTATTTCGCTATTTTATGGGTCGAAATGAAACGCTCGCCGATTCAAAAACACTTATTTCCGCCGATCGGGCTTATCTGGAAAGTGGTGGCAGTTTTAAGGCTCTTCTAATTTCCCTTCTATCGTCTGACTCATTTCTTTACCGCAAAACACTTGAACCGATGTCAAAGTAGCATCATGAACCAAACACGACGCAGTACGCTTAAAAGTCTTTCACTGGGGGCGGGAGCCTTTCTCTTGTCGCCTTTTCTGCGCCAGGTAGAACTCCAGGCCGCAGGCAACTCGAGCGCGATTCCCAATCGCTTTGTGTTTGTTGTTAAATCGAGCGGCATCATTCCCGCTGGCATAACACCTGACGCATTCAAAGGCAAAGATTCGAGCAGTAGTTTATTCAATGAAGATTTGACCAAAGTCGCTTTGCCGTCATCGATGCAGTCCCTGGAGTCCGTTAAAGATCAGGTGTCGATCGTTCAGGGGCTTTCAGGGAAAATGTGCCGTGGCGGCCACTCCAGGTGGTTTGGCATGATGGGGGTCTACATGACCGGGGGTG
>JAUMAI010000461.1:0-6534 GCA_032116775.1 Pirellula sp.
GACTAGAGGCAGCCAGGAATCTAACACCACTAGTGCTCCCCTCGCCCACAGCGTTTTTGCGGAGCAAAAATCGCTAGGAGTAGAGGCAGCCAGGAATCTAACACCACTAGTGCTCCCCTCGCCCACGGCGTTTTTGCGGAGCAAAAATCGCTAGGGGGAGAGGGGCTGGGGGTGAGGGGGAAGCAGCGCAACTGAGCAGCCACTTGAACGCATCCGTTACAAGTCTGGCCTATAGATTCGTCGAGAGTGAACCCAACTTATAGCAGACCTAACCTCTGGCAACGATTAGCTGCAGTTTAGACAACACATCCTGCCTGAGTTTCCGACTGAGACACAATAACTGTTGATCCCTATCGCAATAGGCTCCAAAGCTACCTGCTCTTGCAGTACATTGGTACCTGTTCTGGCTAACGAAATATGTGCAACGAATCCAACCGCGCGATACTTATCATCTCCGTATGAAAGGACTGGCTGTGAGACACCTATTTTCATTCATTGTTGGCTTATGGGCTACAGCAATGATGCCTGCCTCACTCTTGGCGGAAGATACTAGTCGTCCTAATATCGTTTACATTCTGGCGGATGACCTTGGCTGGACAGATACAGGAACTTACGGCAGCCAGTATTACGAAACCCCCAACGTCGACCGACTTGCTCGAACGGGCATGAAGTTCACCAATTACCACAACTGCCAAAACTGCCAGCCGACACGAGCAGCTTTAATGTCAGGACAGTATGCACCACGGACTGGAATCTACACAGTCGGAGGCATCGATCGCTTCAATTGGCAGTCACGTCCGTTGCGGCCGGTAGATAATGTCACCAGTTTGCCTCTCGATCGCAAAACGATCGCTGACCAACTCAAATCGGCCGGATACAAAACAGCGATGTTTGGAAAATGGCATTTGGGTAATCGCGATCAATTCCATCCAAGCCGCCGAGGATTTGACGAAGCTCTCGTTTCCGAAGGTCAACACTTTGGATTTGAGACCACTCCAGCAGTCGAAATCCCCAAAGGTATTTACCTGGCTGATTTCCTAACGGACAAAGCCACGGACTTTATCACTCGTCACAAAAACGAACCATTCTTTCTTTATCTTCCACACTTCGGCGTTCACTCTCTCCATGAAGCAAAACTGGAACTCATTGAACGGTTCAAGAAGAAGCCGGGAGTCGGAGGACACAACAACCCCACTTATGCTGCCATGATTTACAGTGTCGATGAAAGCGTCGGCAGGATACTAGACTTGTTAGAGCAGTTGAAAATCTCCGACAATACAATTGTCATTTTTTCGAGCGACAACGGGGGCGTCGGTGGATACGTCCGCGAAGGAATCAAACAATCGGGTGACATCACCGACAACGCGCCGCTTCGAAGCGGCAAAGGAAGTCTTTATGAAGGTGGCACTCGAGATCCAATGATCATTCGTTGGCCCGGGGTCACCAAAGCAGAATCGACCTGCGATGCTCCAACGATCCATGTCGACATGTTTCCTACCTTACTCGAGATGAGCGGGGCCCCTAAACCACAACAAACTCTCGACGGCGAAAGCCTGGTTAAGTTGCTCCGCAATCCAACGGTTAGCTTGACACGCCAAGCTATCTACCAACATTTTCCAGGCTACCTCGGAGCAGGTGCTAATCTCTGGAGAACAACTCCAGTCAGCACGATTATCGCTGGAGATTGGAAATTGATGGAGTTTTTCGAGGATGACCGGCTCGAGCTATATCACCTTAAGAATGATATTGGTGAGACTCGAAATCTCGCCCAGACAGAAACCGCTAGAGCGAAAGAACTTCATCAGAAGCTCATCTCTTGGCGAAAGGAGATCGGAGCGAAACTTCCAACCAAGAACGATCCTATCGACAAGCCCGCAGCGAAAGAACCAACCAAGAAAAGAGCGGCTGGCAAAAAGTAGCTGGTCCTGACAAAGACTCTTTTTCACAATACTCCACGGCAATCACTGGGCCCTAAAAATGGCTTCACCGCTTAAGGTCTTATTTCTTCACGGCTGGCATTCGGCACCAGGAGGAGTAAAGCCGACCTATCTAAAAGATCATGGCCTTGAAGTCATTAATCCTAAACTTGACGATGATGATTTTGAGCTTGCTTTACGCACTGCCCAAATGGAGTTTAATCAACATCAACCCAACGTTGTTGTCGGTTCATCGCGTGGCGGGGCTGCGGCGCTGAACATTGACTCTGGTAATGTGCCGTTGGTTTTACTCTGTCCTGCCTGGAAGAACTGGGGAACCGCTAAACGACTCAAAGCCAACTCCGTCATTCTACATTCTCGCCACGACGACATTATTCCCTTTGAAGACTCCGAAGAACTGATCTTTCAGAGTAATCTTTCCTCCGAAACCTTGATTGAAGTTGGAGGAGACCATCGCCTGGCCGATCCCAACTCACTAGCTGTAATGTTATGGGCATGCCAGTTATTGGGCTCGGGCCAGCAACCACCTTGGCTGGATGAGAACGAAGAGGGTGAGGACGCGCAACAGCGTCGGCGCGGAGGTGATTCGCAAAGCGAAGGAAGTTACATTTGCGATTGGTGTGGCGAAGAGATTGTTGTGCCTCTCGATCTTAGCCAAGGGAATAGCCAAGAGTATGTTGAGGATTGTCCCGTTTGCTGTAATGCCAACATCATAAAAGTGTTGGTTAGCTCCAGTGGTTCTGTATCCATTTGGGCAGAACCAGAACAAGACCATGACATCGAGAGTGATGATCGCTAGGCGAACGATCCAGTTGCCGCTACGAGACAAGCTCGTGGCAGTTGCAATGGCTTGAGCGAGATTCCATCGCTACGGCAATAAAAATAGGACCGGAGGGATTCGAACCCCCAACCAAGGGATTATGCTTGCCACTTCGACTTTCGCCGCCCCTTTCGGGTTTGTGGTCTGGACCATACCTTCGCTTTACGCGTCTGCCGTCTGGTCTCTACACCTTCTGCCGCAATTGGCAGCTTGGCTCGGGATTAGCATTTCTCTTTCGAGAGGTAGCCTTCCCCGAATTTGACAGATTCTACTGAAGCCCTCACGATCGAAGGTTTCAGCAACCCGTTTGGGATCACCATGCAGATAGCTCTGTTTAGGTCATCCCGATCAAGTCCCCTGCTCTAACCGTTGAGCTACGGTCCCGTGAGTTCACAGGCGGTAGTTTACAAAACTAAAAAGAATCTGTCTCCCTCAACTGCCCCTTTTGATTTCCCAACTGGCCGATTCTGGACTTCTGACACCCCAAGCCCTAGCTTGGCCGCCCCACAAAGAAATCCATAAACCCTTTAACAACATATACTTACAGCGAAACACGAGCCCCGCCGCCAACCGAGGCTACATTTATTCCCCGCCACAGCCCCAAACCGCCAAGAACTTCCGCGGCTGATGAAACAACTCAGTTAACCAACGCGCATCAGCCGACAGCGCTGGCTGCGGTCACCAATTAAAGCACTCAGACAACGTCACGCGACACAAATCACTCGGCCGACCAAAAGAGCAACACCAACGGCTGATAAAATCGAATATCTAAAAATTCGAAACGTACAAATTTTCAATTCACCAACAACCATTTTCAATATCAGCTTTGCACCAATGCTGCTTTTTACAAACTTGAATTGACGCTGATACGATTCTTGTTAGTCTGAATTGATCGCGTTTTTCAGCTGTAATTTTTAATGAACTGTTGTTGGAATACGATCGAATTTTTCAATAATCACTTCGGGTTCAGTTTTGTGCGACGAACCCAAGACCATGTTTCATCACCGGACCGACTGATCGATCCGGACAGCACTCTTTTCAGAACGCATGCCGCTAGGGACTCACGGCATGGTTTACGTGTCATCACCAACTCCTTTTTTCTGTCATTCTGAGGATGAACTAGATCTATGCGTACCCTGAAGAATCAACGTCGTCTACGAAGTTTAATCAAACGCAAACTACGTCTTGAGAACCTAGAGCGACGTGAGTTGCTGGCCGCTGACTTCGCTGCTCGCGAATTACTCATCCAATTCGATCCCAACTTTGAACTTGCCTCAACATCTGCAACTGCTACTCCAGCCTATCGTGTGCTGGAGTCGATCCATACGCGTCCGATGAAAGATGCCAACCTTGGCATGATGCAAGTCGTTCAGTTGCCCGAGAATGCGGACGTCTTGGCTGCAGCTCGCCACTACAGCGCCCAACCAGGAGTTCTGTATGCCCAGCCGAACTGGATACTCACTCATAACGCGGTGAGTAATGATCCCCGCTACACTAACGGATCGTTATGGGGAATGGAAAGTGACGACTCCCCTACCAACATAGGCCCAACAGGAACCACATCAACCTTTGGCAGTCAAGCCGAAGAAGCCTGGAATTCAGGATACACGGGCAGTAGCAGTGTCGTGGTGGGAATAATCGATGAAGGGATCGATATTAATCATCCAGACTTGAAAGCGAATATTTGGGTCAACCCTTATGAGATAGCTGGCAATAATTTTGATGACGATGGCAATGGCTACATTGACGATGTAAATGGTTATGATTTTGTTAACCGCGACAATACTGTCTATGATGGCTCTTCAGATGACCATGGGACGCACGTCGCTGGAACCATTGGTGCTGTTGGAGGCAATGGTATAGGCGTCGCCGGTGTCAACTGGAACGTTAAAATGATATCCGCTAAATTTCTGGGCAGTAGAGGCGGCACAACCGCTGATGCGGTTTTGGCTGTAGATTATCTAACAGACCTCAAAATGCGTCACGGAATTAACATTGTAGCCAGCAATAACTCTTGGGGCGGTGGTGGCTTTTCGATAGCTCTAAGCAACGCTATTAACCGTCACGCCCAGGCGAACATATTGTTCGTAGCGGCGGCCGGTAACAGCACTTCAAATAATGATGCCATTGACAGCTATCCATCGAACTATGACACATCTGCTGCTGACTACGATGGGGTTGTAGCTGTTGCTTCAATCACTGAGCAAGGTGCTTTATCGAGCTTCTCCAATTACGGCGCAGACACAGTCGACATCGGCGCTCCAGGCTCAAGCATCATCTCCACAACACCGGGCAACACATACTCTAGCTACAGTGGTACGTCGATGGCGACACCGCACGTTACCGGTACGGTTGCTTTATATGCCTCAAAATATCCGAATGCTACAGCCCAGGAAATCCGTAATGCGATTCTTTCAACCGCTAGTCAGACAACTTCTTTAGCGGGAAAAACTGTTACCGGTGGAAGACTGGATGTATCCGCGGCTCTTGGGTTTGGTCCGGTGTCTTCACTGACAATCACTGACGTTGCGGTAATCGAAGGTAACAGCGGTAGCACTAACGCAATATTCACCGTCAACCTCTCAGAAGGTGCGACTTCCGATGTAACAGTGCAATACACTACCGCAGATGGATCAGCAAATTCGGATAGTCGTGATTACGACAGAACCAGTGGCACGCTTATCTTTACACAGGTGGGGGTAAGGACACAGACGATCACCGTGCCCGTCAATGGGGACGCAATCTTTGAAGCCAACGAAACCTTCTTTGTGAAATTGTCGAATCCTGTGGGCGCGACTATCAGTGACTACCAAGGCTTGGGAACCATCTCAAATGATGACCCCAGCCCCGTCGGGGTCCGCATCAATGATGTTTCGATTACCGAAGGTAACAGCAAGACGAAGAACCTTACCTTTACTATTTCATTAACCAACGCCTTAAGCAACTCCGTCACGGTGTCCTATGCAACGTCTGACAACACCGCGAGAATAGATGATAGCGACTACACTTCAAAAACTGGTAATATCTCTATCCGTGCCGGTAGTACTAGTGCGACAGTAAGCGTATCCATTCGCGGTGACACTAGAGTAGAAAGCAATGAAACCTTCTTCGTAAACCTTACGGGGGTCGTTGGTGCGAGCATCATCGATGGACAAGGAATTGGTACCATCCTCAACGATGACGGATCCACCCCTGCTAACTCCTCAGCGGATGACTCGGATGCACTTCGGTTCTTGGGCCCAGATAACTCGAAATCGAATCGCTTCGAAAGCGAGGCGAGTGGTGAGTCCGATGCCAGTGTCGACAATTTTTTTGCGACACTATCCTCAACGACTTTGGTCACGAACACCGGTAAGCCGATGCCCCACGGAGCGACAGCGCCCCACTACCTAAGTGGCCCAGTCCGCTCTGAGGAATCAACCTCAGCGAGCGCTGTCGATGTAAGCCTGCAGCAATGGCTCCGCAATTCCTGGAACTTGCTGTAAGCGTTCGACTTCGTTTTCGTTTAACCCGTTGCCGGAGGCTACAAGTTGGGTTCACTCTCGACGAATGCTGCGAACCTATCGGACAGACTTGTAGCTGATGCGTACAAGTTGCAGCCGGGCGGCGATGCTTTCCCCTCACCCCCAGCCCCTCTCCCCCCTGGCGATTTTTGCTCCGCAAAAACGCCGGGGGCGAGGGGAGCACTTAGACTTAAATTCTTCTCTCTCTCCTTAATGAGTTCGCAGCGCAGCAAAGAGCTCTTTGGGGAGAAGGTTGGGGTAAGGGGCGATACGC
>JAUMAI010000462.1:0-1202 GCA_032116775.1 Pirellula sp.
CATCAGTTTTTCATCTCCCGTCATTGCGACCGTTGCCAATCAACCGCAATTGCTAATTAGCGGTCAGCAATTCGTTTCCAGCTATGATCCCGCAAATGGCAAATCTCTATGGTCGGTTCTGGGAACCACCTTTGCGACCTGCGGCACAATGGTTTGGGATGGTGACAAAGTATTCGCCAGTGGTGGATTCCCTAAAGCCGAGACCATTGCGGTCATGGGAGATGGGAGCAAGAAGGTTTTGTGGCGCAACAATAAAAAATGTTATGAGCAATCCATGCTCGCCCATGACGGTTACCTCTATGCCTTGACGGACAACGGTATAGCTTATTGCTGGGATGGAACCTCAGGGGAAGAGAAGTGGGAAAAGCGTTTACGTGGCCCGGTAAGTGCCTCGCCTGTCTTGATTGGCGACAAAATCATCTGGGCCAATGAAGGAGGAACCTTCTATGTTTACCGAGCCACCCCCAATCAATTCGAATTGATTTCCGAAAACCAACTTGGCGATGAATCTTTTGCCTCACCGGCGGTGGCTGGCAACCGGCTTTGGCTCCGTGTCGCCCACAACGTCGACGGACAACGCCAAGAAGTCTTGTACTGCATTGGCGCAAAATAAAGCACAACTGTCCAAACACCCGATCATTATTTAGTCGCAGAAAAGATATTTTTTAAAAACGGGGCGTTGGGTAGCACAAAATAAAGGCCTTTTCCCTGGGGGCTTAACGCCCCCTTAATAGCCACCAGGGGCGATTTTACATCCCCTACAAAACAGCCCGCGGATTGACGTAAACTGTTGATCTGCAAGGACCTACGGTAGCAAGTCGACCGCCGCTTTTCGAGTTGCCACATTTCCTAAAGTGGGATAGGATCATCAACAGTGGGGTGAATAAAACCCCGTAAAGTTGACGATAACCAATAATATCCCCGCCAGCACGTTACGCCAGCCTACGCAGCAATGAGTAAGCAAAGTGACCGTAAAGCTCGGCAACCAGCCAGCATCCAATTCCAGTTGCGATGCTTTTTCCTTGTCTTGAAGTAATTGTTCGCCACGAAGCTTGGACTAAGCCAGAAGCATCCCTTGAACCACCGCGCTAGGGTTTGCTTTTACATTTGTCCGACTCTCCGCCAGCAATGATGGAAGGTAGGAAATTGGCCATGCTCGGTTTTATCACTTGCTATTTGTGGACACAAATTAGCACTTGGCT
>JAUMAI010000462.1:1212-10749 GCA_032116775.1 Pirellula sp.
TGCAGTGCGTCAAGATTGCCTGTGGATGCGCAGAGTGTAGCCCAAAAGAGTTTTGAGAGAAAATTTGTCACCACGCTCCTGGCACTACCTTGCTGCGTGGCCCACAGATAGCCTGATTTGCATGAACGATTCGAGACCAACCTGACGGTCGTAAATTGCAATAACGGTAGATGCTCTGCTGAGAAGAAGTAAGGCGATTGGGGTATTGTTAGCTCGTCGAATGTCTGATTGTTATTCGTTTGCTTTCGGAGTTATCGTGCCATGAGTGGCTCGCGACCCCCGCGTTCAAGATTCAATCGCCCACTTGGTGATCGCCTTCCCGGTGATCGTTCCCAAAGCGACAGATCACGTCAGGATCGGCCGTTGCGACGTCCGAGCGATTCGAGTCGATATCATGAGCAGGGTGGCGACTCGCCTCTTGAGCAACGAATCCGCGAACTGGATGCGGAACGTGAGCCCTTATCACTGGCTGAAGAAATAACAGGGGAAGCCTTACGTCGTGGCGAAGAACTTCCCTCTCGAGGCACTGGCGAAGGTTCAGACCCCATCGATATCGGTCAACTTCAACGCATGTCAACGGCTGAATTGCTAGACATTGCGCACCAGGAAAATATCGCAGAAGCTTCCAGTCTAAATCGTCAGGAACTGATTTTTGCGATCTTAAAGGCCAAAGTGCGTTCCAACGGCCTGATGTTTGGCGAGGGGACCCTGGAAATACTTCCAGACGGTTTTGGTTTTCTCCGTTCCCACGAACATCATTACCTCTCCTGTCCAGATGATATTTACGTATCGCCAAGCCAAATTCGTCGCTTCGGTCTACAGACAGGTATTACGGTCTCCGGCCAAATTCGACCACCGAAAGAAAACGAACGTTACTTCGCGTTACTTAGAGTGGAAGCCATCAATCATCAGGATCCAAATTTACGCCACCAAAAAGTTGGCTTTGATGACCTCACTCCTCTCCATCCAAACGCTCGCATCATCATGGAGACAGATGCGAATTCCGTGGAGACGCGAGTCGTGGACCTGATGTGCCCTATTGGTTTTGGCCAACGCGGGTTGATCGTAAGTCCTCCGCGGGCCGGTAAAACTATTCTGATGCAGAAGATGGCTCGAGCAGTTCTCAAGAACTACCCTGATGCATACGTCATGATGCTCTTGATCGACGAGCGTCCAGAAGAAGTCACGGACATGGAACGGGAGGTACGTGGCCCTAACTGCGAAGTGATCAGTTCCACCTTCGACGAACCTCCATCGCGACACATCCAAGTAGCCAATATGGTGCTCGAGAAGGCCAAACGGATGGTTGAGTACGGGCGGGATGTGATAATTTTCTTGGACTCAATCACCCGCTTTGCTCGTGCTTGGAACAGCGAATGTCCTCAATCAGGCAAGTTGCTCACCGGCGGCTTGGATGCTAACGCTTTGCAAAAACCGAAATCATTTTTTGGCTCGGCCAGAAAAGTAGAGGAGGGGGGATCTTTAACGATTCTCGCCACAGCTCTCATCGATACCGGCAGCAAAATGGACGATGTTATTTTTGAGGAATTTAAGGGCACCGGCAATCTTGAGATCGTTTTGGATCGACGCCTAGTTGAACGACGGAGTTGGCCAGCGATCGATATTCAACGGAGCGGTACTCGACGCGAGGAAATGCTTCTCGACCCAGAAGAATACCGTCGAATTGGATTGCTGCGACGCGCGATCGCCGACACCAATGCACCAGATGCGATGGAAATGGTCGTCAATCGATTACAAAAGACGCGCAGCAATGCTGAGTTTTTGATGAGCTTGAAAACGTAGTTCGCCGTTAGTAATTCGCGCCAGTCGAATACATTGCTTTCCTAAGATTTTGCTTTCCCCAACCGTGAACTAACATCTTGGTACTTGAGAAAGTTTAGCGAATGCCAATCACCTTTTCCGTTGATACAACTTCGTCGGCATCCCAACTTGTAGCCGCTGGCAAAATTGGAATCGCAGTCTCGCGGTACAACGATAACATTACCGGTAAACTGCTTCAGGCGTCCATCGCAACGCTGCAGGCCCACGGCGTTAACGACAACGATATCGTGGTGGTCTGGGGTCCGGGCGCTTGGGAATTACCACTTCTCTGCCAAGACTTGGTTGAAAAACCAGACGTCAGTGCGGTTATCTGCTTGGGCTGCGTTATTCGCGGGGAAACCACCCACGACCAACACATTAACCGAGCTGTTAGCATGGCCTTGATGGATATGTCGCTAAAACATAGCAAACCGATTGCTCTAGGGTTGCTGACGGTCAACACGCTTGAGCAAGCGATTCATCGTAGTGGTGGTCGTGTAGGGAACAAAGGTGATGAAGCGGCGCTCGCCATTGTTGAAATGCTCAAGGTTCGGCGCCAGTTGCGATAAAAAGCATGAGTGAGCAAGTATCCATTCCACCACCGCGAACTCTAGGAAAATCGCAATTAGCGATGGCAGCAGGCTTAATTGTAGCCCTGCCGCTGTTGCTAGTAGCCTGGATGGTAGTTGGCATGACGCCTCGCCCCGAACCGAAGTTAGATGCGGACATTTCACTGGGCGTTACGTCCTGGTCTCCCGATGGCACGGTAGAACGCACTCGACTGTTGCCTGCCTTGGTGATACGCAATCGTACGCAAGAATCTTGGGGAAATGTCTCTGCCGCCTTAAACGATCAGTTCTTTTTCTATCGGCGAGAGAAAATAGCTCCCGGCGAGGAGATTAGAGTTCCGCTAGAGTTCTTTGCGACCAAAGGCAACGCTTTCTTTCACCCACCATCCAACGTCGTCAAAGAAGTGACACTCTACGCGCAGCTTCCCACCGGCGCTCGTGGCGTCAAAGAAGAGCAGATTACAGATACTCCGGTTGGCGCATTCAAGGAATGAAAAGCACAAACAAGCGAGTTCACTCTCTGAGCGAGTTTCACACTTGCTCCACAATGTGGAGCGTTCGAAGAAGGTGTTGAGTCTAGAACTTGTTCTTTCGCGGCACGCTCAATGCGATTGAGCCACCCCTTGCTCATCCGCTTGCCACCATTCGCCAGTCTGCACGTCGTAGGCTGTCAGCACACCCCCAAATCCGCAGCCCGTATCAATGCATTTGATAAAGTCTCGATCGAGGACTTTTCGGTTCATTTGAGGCGTATGCCCCACGATGGCTATTTTGCCCGAGAAGTGCCTATAGACGACATTATCAAGTGAGCCCCACAAGGCATCGCTCTCGAGTTGATCGTTGAGTTCTCGATTGGGAGTAAAACCTGCATGGGCAAAAAAATGGTTCTCGATTTGGTACACCAGAGGAAGATTCTCGAAAAAGATAAGATGACTTTCCGGAATCCCCGCTAGCTCACCACCGTAAGAATCGAGCGTTTCTTCACCACCGTTTGCCATCCAGGTATTGAAGTACCAATCCTGCTGAAATGCTTTCAGCAGCATCTCTTCATGGTTTCCCTTGAGAGCAATCAGTTTGAATCTTTTCGAAAGATCGATAATGCGCTGAACCACTTGGGCGCTGTGCGGACCACGATCGATATAGTCTCCCAATAGAACCAAAGTATCTTGTGCGTTTGATGCAATAAGATCGATCAGTGAATTCAATGCCTCTAGATGACCATGAATATCACCAATTGCAATCGTGCGTTGCTTGACCATTGCCTCTCCTGCTGACCTGATACTGAATCAGTGAATACACCCCAGATCCAATTTCTGCACGCAAATATCATAAGCTTCGCCGTGCAGGGATTCGTAAGTATTCTAACGAATCTGTCTGTCTATTTTCGAGCGATCAATTCCACTTTTGCGACCACGGCCACCGCTCACAAAACGCTGATCCCCTTATTGCTACGTAGCGATCTGCTGCCCCTCTAAAAATGCTCTGACAGACTACTACGATAAATAGCTAGTTCCGAACCGATTCGACAACTCCACGGCCCCATAGAACCTAGCTAGCGTCGGCAGCTCGCAAGATCAAAATATGGAAACGGCCAGCGAGACACTGTGAATCAGAAAACCAAACGCTCCACAGATTTCGTCGCAAATCCCGAATCAAAACATACGTCTAAATCTAAAAGTCATTGCTGTAATGGCCTAAATGTAACGGGCTGAAAATAGAGAAGTGAATCGCATTTTTCAAGTCATCCGCAAGGGAAAGAAATCATGCCTATGGGTGCTGGACTTTGGCATAATCCTCAGACAGAGTTCGTTGTTAACGTAGACGAAGATGGCTCAGGCACACATGATGCATGGATCGCCAAGCCGCTAAATGCAGAGAGAATCGGACTTAGTGAGTTAGCGCAAAAAGTCATTTCTGAAAGTAACGACATCGATGAGATTCGCATGACCGCAATCTGGGAGGGTCTCGTGCGGACCAGAGAATACAAAAACCATGTATCGGTCACGATTGCTGCTCGCAAAGACCTGAAAAACCTACTCCGAAAGGTCTATAATCTGGTCCGCGATTACTATGGTGAATTTAGCTATATCATCCTGCATGACATTGCAACTCGCACGGAAGTAAGAATCTTTCTACCTGACCTGAATAAAAAACTCGAGACAGATCAACCGATCCTGCCTGAGGCTGAAACAGAAATGACTCAGGATCAACGACTATTGAATATTTTCGAGAAAATGAAGCGTATAAAAAATGCGAAGCTCTGAGGGGACTTTTTCAATAACTAAATTCAATTTTTAAAATCCGCAGCTAGAAATTTTCGCAGTTAGGTCAACGACAGATTTCAAATCATGTTCTTTTGCGAAAAGCTAAAACTGCCTCCGTCACCTAGGCACTAAAATCCCGACTGCGCTATTTCTCAGTCGCCGCAGTGTTATGCCCTTGCTTGATACTTGGGTCTAAAAGGAGGTTCCATTTCTTAAAATCAGAGAACCTGGCATCACGCAGGCATTACGGATCTTCGCGAAGCTGGAACGATTAAAGGCAAAACCTTCTACGACAGATTCGATCGACATAGAGATAGAAGCACCTTTTTCTATTCCTGCTGTAAATCCGAAAGCACTGAAATGGTTACCGAAGCCCACTTTCAAATGGAACCTCGCTAATGCAGAGTAAAGGCCGCGCTCCCAAACCGCAAAAAACAATACTACCCACAACTGCTGAATTGCGATTACTAGAACACCGCGAACATTTACCGGAATGGCTAAGCCAACCGACGGAAAACCTAGGTTTTTCCGGACCGAATCTGAAATGCATGCTCCAAAGTCGGACACTATTTTATCCAGGCTCCGGCAGCGACGGTCTACCGATCAAGAATTTCGCACGCCCTCATGCAATCCATTGCTTTATCTATTCCGATTATACGTACGATTATCATTCGCCATCGCAGGTCTCCGCCAATCTAGTACCTCGGCATGACTCACTAGAACGCCCTTGGAGTCCAGCGATTCGAGGATATCACCCGATATGGAATCAGGTAATCGACCCAATAAGTTTCTATCGCACCTCACTTGAGTCCCTACCCGATTACTCGATTTTTGGCAGCCGATTCGCAACTGAATCCGATTTGCCTCATTCCGAGGTACAAAATACTGATATCCTTACGCAGATCGAAGAGCAGTTGCAGGACCAAGCCTTTAAGCCTGCTGATACGACTTGGTATCAAAAGTGCCCGTTCGATATAGCCTTTGAAAAACTCTCACCGCTCCAACAGAAGCGATTCAGTCCAGCGGAGCAATTCCTGGAGGTCATTTCGGTCTTACATGACAGAGGAAGACGCAGGCCAGAGGAATGGAATTGGTTCCGTCCAAGGTTTCGTGATTCCTGGCATGGCACCATGTTATTTGGTGCCGTGTGGGCGGTCCTGGAGCGTGATAAACGCCTAGACGATAGCCATGGCCCAGCGAGGATCGCCTTGTTGCAGATCACCGCGGATTCATACTGGTGCTATTGGCTCTTGTACGGTCGCACCAGAACCACACCGTATGCGCTTGTCCTTCAAGACCACGGCTTCGGTGGTAATTACTCTACCTTCGGAGGCATTGAAAGCCCCTTACATGCACTAACAGCCCTTACGGGACGACCGCAATGGCTGCTCAGGGGCTTGAGTGCCACAGAAGGATGGCCGGGATACGAAACACTACCAGGTCTCTTTGGGCCTTGCCAATCATCTCGCGCCTTTCGTGCCTTAGAGGAAAAGGTCAGAGATTTCCCCAGACGCCAAAACCGTCAGCTTATGCGATAAATTAATTTCGCCTGACTTCCTAAAACAGCGACAACCAACCAGACGATTTCCCCCAAGGGTTGCTTGGCTTTAAGCCTACCTCTCCTTTCGTACGACTGGAGATTCCAACAATCGATGGAGCTTATGAGCGATCAAAAAGGGCTCGAATCGCGACAGACGCAATCGATTATTAAGTAACAAACGAAATTATTCTTAAGTGTGGCCTAAAGCCAGTCGCTGGCAAAATGCAGTTTATTAAACATCGATTTATTGCGAGGTACCCAGGTATGGCTTTGGAAGTACATCCAGACTCAAAATATTGCCGCGATTGCGGAAAACCGACACAGCGATTCGATAATATGACTTTTTGCGTTAATAAGGAAAAAACTTGCCAAAAGATGGGCCCAGAAACGAGAAACTATTGCGAGCAGGATGGCCATCCGAATCCTGGACCAGGACTTTGCCCTAAATGCAACAAGCCACCCTTAAGATCATAATTATTCTCCGTTGTGTCATCGTCTCTCTTTCTGTGTAAAAAGCAGGAGAGAGACGATGCACTCCAGATATTTACGAGTGAGAATGGCAGTGGCCGTTGCAGGGATAGCCGAGGTTGGTTCAAAATCCTCAGTTAGTGTCGCAAGCGCCCGACATCCAACTAACCTGAAGATACTCCTTGCCTTTCCTATATCCCCCTTAGGATACACTTCAAATTTTTCCACACTGAAACCGCGACAGATAGTTGCGATAGGCTTTTTGAGTCCTCTTTAAATCGTATTCCGCAGTGTGGACGAACCTATGCCCCAGACTAATTTCGGACTCGCAATCCTGGACGGCGTCCGCCAGATTTTAGAACGAAATACCCTCACCCCTTCACAACTATACAGCCTCGATGCCCTTAGATTTCACAATTCAGACTGCGATGTGACGTATCAATTGAGGATTCACCAGATGCCTGGGGCAATGGAAATGCCAGTTCGGGATTTTCTTACGCTCACACCGGTCGACATTTCAGTTCTGGACCAACTGGTAATTCCCAAACATGGACGAGTTGCCGATTTAGGCTGTGGCATTGGAAGGCACCTAGCATATATCCGCCATCGCTTTCCCGAAACTGAGTGCTGTGGCGTGGAACATTGTGATTTACTGCGCAGTTTCGCTGCGGAGAACTTTCCGGGACCGAAACGGTTTGTGGCAAATATGGAGGAATTGGAGGGTGACTTTGATGCTATTTTCATGCTGGGAAATGGTCTAGGCATCCTTGGCGATAACATAGGGATCACGGAGGGCCTAAAGACTTGGCGCCGTCGCCTCAAACCGGACGGTTACTTAGTTATCGAAACAGGCACCTTTAGCGGACGAAGCTTTGATGAAATCACTGTTTCAACATCCTATCGCGGGTTACATGACTCTTCACTTGCCTGGTATGGCGCTAGCCAAAGATGCCTCTTAGATTTACTTCAGACACCAGATGCTGCGGGGACAAACCTCCAAGTAAATATCCGGCCAAGCCGAAATCATTTTTTTATTGCAACCGCACAAAGGAGATAAAATAAAATGACAGAACTGATCGCATTTTGCTGACACCCCATAAGTCACGATCCATTTCTGAAGCGACAATGACCATGCGACTCACGCGGTGGCAAATACACTTGCTCTGCTCATGAGACCATTAGAAACATCTGTCGTGACGACGCCATTAAGCTCATCCCTCGCGTTCTCGACTGCGTTAAACCCTCTACGGCAGTGAACTAGGCTATTGACTTCACTTTTGGATTGCGGTTCGCTTGCTGAACTAGCCAAACAGGTTTCAAAATTCGGGACGCTCCCGTGCTGGAACCAGATCTGCCGTGAATAACTATCACGAAAACCAACAGAAACTCGCTTCAGAACTTATTCTGGACTCGCGCTACCTAACAAAGGACTCGGGTCGAAACCTCCGCGACCTGGCTGACCGTTATCGGCACGCACAACCAACATGTGCGGACCTGGATTTTCAATTCCATCAATCGCTTTAAGATATCCATGGTCACCTTCCAACGACTCGCCGAAGTGCACCCAAACATCACGTAGATAGTCCAGATACCAATAGAAGCAACGCGGATGCTCTTTCCTTAGATCAAGCTCTACATTATGCGTCACTGAGAGCCAAGTTTTGAGCCCGCCATATGAGATCCTGTACGGCCAACGTTCTTTTGTTTTTTGCCAGGGCGACTTGTCGCTATCGTCATGTCTTGAGTACGAGAAGGATGCAAGATGCTGTAGCACCGCCAGGAGCAGATCCGTATTCAACAGATCCGATCGCCAAGCATCCCCAATGGCAGGATCGGTAAATTGCTTCTTATTGGCGACTTTGCCATCGAGATACATTTGCGCAACTAGACCTGCGCTCCTCTTCAGCTCCGCTTGGTAGTTAGCCAGTGCGTCCAGAAGCCGCTCAAAAATGAGTTTGAAAAAATGACCCGATAAATTGGAAGTAACCGCTGTATGCTCAATAGATGCTTGAGACTCAGTCCTTACTTCGCCTACCGAATCGCTTCCCGAAAAAGAAATCCTAAAGTTTAGACCAGCTAATCTAAGCCACTCCTCTGGACCACGGAGATGGAGTCGCTGAGCAGATTTTTCTACCGCTTGATACTCCTCCTCAGTAAGCTCTACGATCACTTTTCGCATCGAAAATTCTCTTTTTTCTTGCCACAGCCCGCACAGCCTTCCTTTAGCGAATCGCTCTAGTAAATGGCCAAGCAAACCCTATCTAAATTAGCACTACGCGACAGTTAGGGGAGACCACCGCATTTTACTAATTGGAAAATGCACCATTTTAATTCCTAAAAATCCCCTGGGCTGACACAAACGCCATGCTCATCGACAGTACGTTTACCTCCAATCGCTGAACCATCGATTTGGTTCTTATGCAAGAACCTACCCCCCCTCTACCACAAACGCCTCTCGTCCGGGGGGCGATTCTAACCTATATCCTCAAAGCCTAATAGCCAATATTTAATCGGAATATCTCGAAGATATCGACACCTAAACCGATTCACCTGCCACGATCTCACCCAAGTCAAGCGTATCTCAAGGGTGAAAGAACCCAAAATGGCCCCGTCCAGCCACAAAGCACTTTTCCAGCTTGACAAAGCAGGAAGCCAGCGTATTATACATCTCTTCACCAGCTATTTTTCAACTACCAAACCAACTTACCCCTTACTACTACTCCACTAGTATAGCCTCGAGATTTAATTACGAAACCCCTTTTCGACAACGCTTTTCCCACGGAGAACCAAAAACTTGATTTTCAAATGCTTTCTTTCCAATACCGGGCCGTCTCGTGAAATCTTTGCCATCCACTTTAATCAGGCCATTCCGAGA
>JAUMAI010000463.1:0-7004 GCA_032116775.1 Pirellula sp.
GGCAGTCTTTGACCAATTACAAACCCGGAGCATAAAAGCGCATAAACATGTAGCGTAATAGCAATAAAGATACAAAAGCGATGTGCCGACATAAGTAAAATTAGAAATCAAAGAAGACGGCATTACACAGCATGAGTTTCCCATTCTGCCAGAAATTTCTGAAAATAATGTCATCTGTAAAGGAAACAACGGAACCTTTGCCGATATTCTGTACACCAATCAAAAGACCATCTTTCAGTTTGTTTTTCAGAATAGAACCTACGAAACCTGCTCTTTGAGCATCGCTTTTGATTACCCCCACATTCCACCCATTACCGGATATGAATTCATAGATCTGATCATTTTGTTTGAGGGTAAAATAGGTATTGGAATAACCAAACGCAAGGGACTGACCGACTTATTGAGCTTACCTGCTATCCAACGTGCGATCTGAATATTCTCTTCTACGCTCGTACGCATCAATGTGACCTGCGCATTGTGCTTATACAAAAGACGATCGCAAAAAGGGGCAGGCACAGTGTCCAGCGCTCCAAAGTTCACCATATCAACGGCCCCCAAGCTCAACACCAAGGGAACTTTCATCGCCAGCAACCGCTCAAATCGCTGCGGCCCACACGGAAACACCCCGCCAACAATCTCATCGGCAACTTCGGTGGTCGTGATATCCAGAACTCCCCCAATCAAGCCTGACTCAACTAGTTGCTCCATCGCACGCCCACCCGTACCGGTTGCGTGAAACACCAAACAATCGTAACCCTGCTTTTCAAGACTTTGTCGAACCTGTGTCACACAGGGTGTTGTCACGCCAAACATGGTCATTCCTACCGTGGGGAGTCCGGTCCGCACGGGTGCTTGGTATTTAACCATGCCTACAATCGCATGAGCTGCGTTGGCGAGAATTCGACGCGACACATTATTTAGTCCAGCGATGTCTACGACGGAATACATCATCGTGATATCTACTGAATCGACATAAGGAGCTGTATTTCCGCTGGCAACCGTAGACACCATGAGCTTTGGCAAACCGATTGGCAGAGCTCGCATGGCAGCCGTGATAAGAGCTGTTCCTCCACTACCACCAATTCCAATCACACCCGCAACAGCTCCTTGCTCATACTGCTGAAGAAGATACTCCGTCAAGGCTTCACCCATCGCGGTGACCGCATTCCCGCGGTCGCTGTTTGATATACTCCTGCCGCCAGCGATAACTTCGCGGGTGATATCGGGAGTTACAGTCGGGCTTTCACGAGAACCAACATCGAGCAGGCGCACACTTACTCCTGCTGCCAAAAGTAAATCGCGAATGTAGGCAATCTCCTCGCCTTTAGTATCCATCGTTGCAACCGCATAAACGGATGGATTCATGGACCCCTCACCTAACATAGAAAGTCATTCTGTCTGAAGCCTTGCTAAAATGGAATTGTAACGTAATCGTAGAGTAGTTGCCTCAACCCTTTCTACTCGCATTTTTTGGCTTAGCTCATCGAAAAAAAACGGCTAACCAAATCGTACCTGGATTCGATGATGTCGACTCCACTCGATGACGCACATGGGCTGGAACCAGCATATAGTCACCCTTCCTCAAGTGATGCAGATAGCTTTGCCCCTCCAATCGCAAAGTCGCTTCACCTTGCAATACGACGACCCACTCGTCTTCGGATTGGTCATACCAGAACCCAGCGGGACTCTTTTGCCCGTGCGAAACGATCCGTTCGATGCGTATGCTAGGGCTCTGCGCTAAAACCTCGATCAATTCCACCTGTCGATTTGCCGGTAAATCAGCGAAAAGATTGTTCATTTGTAGACTATCCCAGAAATTATTTGCGGTTTATCGGTCTTAATATAACGTTATGGTAGTCCTCATATCGATCGATCGGATGCAACTGCAAATCGCTTGATCTATAATCGAAGTTCCCTTCCAACGTACGAATCATTCCAGGAGACAGCTACTAGATCAGATCCGTCACCTGTGACAACAGATTGCCCTATCCGCTGTAACTATTTATTTTTGTTGCACTCTTCTGGCGCACGCTACTTAAGAGCGACAATTTCAAAAGTGTTGGCAATTTGATTTAGTTCATTGGTAGCTTTGATTCTTTTAAACGACAGATCATCTCTGCTCGATAAGATCTTCCTGGTACCTTCGCCAACAATTCGGCACAAGAACTTTCGCTATGCGTCACCGTAATCCAAATCGTCGCGACTTTCTTCGGGCAGCAAGTCAAATTGGCGCTGCTGGTGTCTACACTCTCTCTGCCAGACACTCAGCCAGCTTCGCACAGGAGCAACCCAGATCCGCGAACGCAGTCCTGGGAGTGGCGGGAATCGGTTTGCGATATCAAGGGACCGTAGATACCGAGAAAGCTCGACTATACGGTAATATTGTTGCCTGTTGTGATGTTGATCGACATGTTCGCGAGCAAGCCCGAGCAAGCTTTGGCAGTACTCCATTCATTAGCGAAGACTATCGCGATGTTCTCCAGCGAAAAGATGTGGACTTAGTCATTATTGGCACACCCGATCATTGGCATTCCAAAATACTCATCGATGCCTGCAGAGCAGGTAAGGATGTTTATTGTGAGAAGCCACTAACCTTGACGATCAATGAGGGCAAATTAATCAGAGATGTCGTGCGAGAAACCAAACGAGTCGTTCAAGTTGGCAGCTGGCAACGCAGCGATAGTCGATTTAGGCTAGCCGTTGAAATGGTCCGACAGGGACGAATTGGTAAGCTGAAGGAAGTGGAAGTCATCTTGGGCAAAAACGTCCAAGGTGGACCCTTTGAAGTTTCTAAATCTCCTCAGAATCTGAATTGGAATCTATGGCTGGGCCAAGCCCCTGAGGTTCCCTACATCGCAGAACGTAGCCATTACACTTTTCGCTGGTGGAATGAATACTCGGGTGGTCAAATGACCGACTGGGGAGCGCATCATATCGATATCGCACAATGGGCCATCGATTCATTTCCTGTCGAGATTGAAGGTAAAGCAAGCTATCCCGCTGACGATGGAAGATCCTACAACGTTCCCATCGATTTCCAGGTGCGTTACAAATACGCGAACGATGTCGTACTCACCGTCCTCGATGAAGGTCGCAATGGCATCACATTCACCGGAACAGATGGAAAGATTTTTGTGAATCGTGGCACGATCGCTGGAAAAGCCGTCGACGAATTAACGACTAAGCCCCTAAATCGAGAAGCTTTTAACCTTTATCAAGACAATCGTGAACGCCCTGAGCGCGCCGGGAAGCTGGATGCGATCATCAATCACATGGGTAACTTTTTTGACTGTGCTCAGTCTCGCATGGCGCCGATTTCAGACATCGAAAGCCAACACCGAAGTGTATCTACCTGCCATCTTGGGAATATTGCTCTGAAATTGGGTCGCAAGCTAACGTGGGACCCAAAGGGCGAACAATTTATCGGTGATACCGAAGCGAACCAGTTACTAGGCCGCCCGCAAAGATCGGGATTTGAGGTTGCCTAGATCATTCATTCCCCAGACATATCCGCTACGATTTCACCTTCCGCAGGAGCAACTCGATGAGTCAGATCACCAGACGTCACTGGATGCAGCTAACGAGTGCCTGTGCATTTCTATCTGCTGCGAAGGCAGTTACCAACGTATCAGCAGCAAATAATTCAGCTTTTGCATTGAAGTACTTACTCGCCTCACCCATGTATGGCTATGAGCGTCTTGAGGCCATACTACCCGAGGTCGTTAAAACAGGTGCAACGGCGATCGATATCTGGCCCAAAGTACATGGCAACCAACGCGAACAACTTAGCGAGATAGGCGAAGCAGCCTTTCTATCACTTCTGCAAGCATCTCGAATACAACTCGGATGTATAACCCAATATCCACTAGGACCATTTCGACTGAAGGAAGAGATCAGCTTGGCAAGTCGTCTCGGCTGCCATACGCTGGTCACTGGCGGCGAAGGTCCTAAAGGGCTCAAGGGGAATGAACTGAAAAAAGGCGTTCAAGACTTTGTTGAGAAAATGAAACCACACCTTGAGCATGCCGCTGAGAATCATGTTGTCATCGCTATCGAAAACCACGCAAACAATATTATTGACTCCCCAGACTCACTGAAATATTTAATGGATTTTCGTCCGAATCCAAGCTTGGGTATCGCATTCGCGCCATATCATCTAGAGCAGAATTCAGAGAAATTGGCGCAACTAATTCGCCAACTCGGAGAGGGTATCACGATCTTTTATGCCTGGCAGCATGGCAATGGCTGCATGCAGGCACAACCCAAAGAATCTGAACTGTTACAAATGCCAGGACGCGGCAGTCTCGACTTTAAACCGATCGTAGCTGCTCTTAAAGCGATTGAATTCCAGGGCTGGACGGAAATCTTTATGCACCCATTTCCGCGAGGTGTTCCTATCTTGGAAACCACAGACGATGTAACCGCGGAAATAAACCGGGCTCGCGACTATCTCGAATCGTTAATATCCTAGTTGGCAGACGGGGGCGTTCTTTCTCCCAGTTAGTTCTGCTTTAAAATGCCTCTAAATCGCTCTACCGTTTTGTATTGGCCGCCGCGTGCACTCGGCCCGGAGACACACCTATACATCTGCAACGAGTTCGCAAAACGAGCCTATTCCTAAAACGCGACGACGCATATCTGCAAAATCGATTATACTAAGGACTTAGTACAACCTTAGTGACTCAGAATTTTTGTTTCCATACCGCACTTGGCAGCTATGATAACCACAGCCAGAATTCTCATCTCTCTTCTTATTCCCGCTCTCACCGCGACGTTGGCTCACGCCGAAGAGACGATCGACTTTTCACGTGATGTACTACCGATTCTTTCTGCAAACTGTTTCGCGTGTCATGGACCGGACGAACATGATCGCAAAGCGAACCTGCGACTCGATCAGGAAGACGCAGCCAAGGATAGCTACGTAGATGGAAACCCAATCGTAGCGGGAAAGCCTGACGAATCCACGATGATTGCGAGAACACTATCAACTGACCCTGAGTCAGTGATGCCTCCCCCTGAAACCAACAAACAATTAACACCTCAGCAAATCGATATTTTAAAACGCTGGATTGCTTCCGGTGCAAACTGGAAGAAGCATTGGTCTTTTGAACCCATACAGCGACCGGCGGGTACATTAGATGACCAAGTGCTTAGCAAACTCAAGACACTAGGCACGGAACTACAGCCTGCAGCGGATCCATACACTTTGGTGAGGCGTCTTTCTCTGGACCTTACCGGACTGCCGCCAACTCCCGAATTAGCAGACTCATTTGCAACTGCACCAACAGAGAGTGCCTACGAAAAACTTGTCGATGACCTCTTGAACAGCCCGCAATTTGGCGAACATTGGGCTCGCATGTGGCTCGATCTCGCTCGGTATGCGGACACCAAAGGTTACGAAAAAGACCTTGGCCGTACTATGTGGCCTTATCGCGATTGGGTCATCAAAGCTTTTAACGATGATATGCCGCTAGACCAGTTCACTCTTGAGCAGTTGGCTGGAGACCTACTTCCCAATCCATCTCCAGCGCAGTTAGTGGCAACAGCCTTTCATCGAAACACAATGAGTAATGATGAAGGAGGTACTGACGATGAGGAGTTTCGTATCGCTGCGGTGAAAGATCGTGTCGATAGTACGATTCAGATTTGGATGGGGCTCACCATGGGTTGTGCCAAATGCCACACGCATAAATACGATCCGATCCCCATGGAAGAATACTATAAGTTCTTAGCGATCTTCAACCAAACGGAAGATGCTGATCGATACGATGACGCACCACGAATGGAAGTGCTTGACGAGAACCAGAAAACGACTCTCGAAATGGCTCGCTCAGTCGTTCGCGTTAAATCCAAAGAACTCAATCGCGTTAAAGAGCAGGCAGCCTTTGCTCCGCAAACTGCTGGTAACAACTGGCTGAAATTGCAATCGATTAAGGCGGAATCTCAAGCAGGTGCCAGCTTATCTCCGCAGGATGATTCATCCATTACCGCACAAAGTACTGCCGGCGAAACGGATAAATATACCGTCACTGCTGACCTAGCTCCCGGACGCTATACGGCCCTACGGCTTGAAGCACTACTCCAGTCGTTCGATGATGGCCAATTAGGTGTCGGCCGCAATCCTGCTGATCCAAATTTCGTGGTTTCCGAAATCACTTGCGAATCATTGGCTGATCCCACTACCCCTAAGTCAATAAAGCTCTCTAACCCCATTGCCGATTTCGCACAGCAAGGTTGGCCAGTCACCGCGGCAATCGATGGCGACGCCAAAACAGGCTGGGCCATTAGCCCCAGGCAGCGAGAGAACCATACTGCTATCTTTATTTTCGAGTCACCACTAGAAATTTCAGCCCCAACGAATATCCGAATCTCTTTAGATCAGCAGTATGGTAATCGGCTTATCCTATCCCGATTTCGATTGAGCTTAAGCGATAGCGATCCAACGACTTTGAAGACGACGGTTGATACAGAAGAAGTAAAGCAAGCCGCCGCTTCGCTAGCAGAAGCCCAGAATGATCTGGAACGTATCCAAGGAGAAATCGCACAACTACCCATCATGCGTGAGTTGGCCAGCGAGCGACAACGAGAAACAAGGATTCATCAACGTGGCAACTTTCGCGACCCAGGAGAAAAAGTCACGCCCGCTCTGCTGACCGGCTTCCACGCAGATAGCAAGATCGAAAAAATAGACCGCATCGCTGTGGCGCGTTGGTTGGTACATCAAGATAATACGCTGACGGCACGCGTCTGGGTCAATCGAATATGGTCACGCTTATTCGGGCTCGGTATTGTGGAAACAGAAGAGGATTTTGGTGCGCTCGGGGCCCAGCCATTCAACCAACCTTTGCTCGATTGGCTCGCCGATGACTATCGCCGAAATGGCTGGTCCACCAAAAAACTTCTAAAAACTATCGTCATGAGTGAAACCTATAGGCAAGCCTCTCATACGTCGGATGATTTACGAAAACTAGATCCGCGTAACTTGTACACATCGCGAGGAGGTC
>JAUMAI010000464.1:0-4005 GCA_032116775.1 Pirellula sp.
AGTAAATTTCCTTATTACGGGCTTCTGGTGGCGCGACTAATTGTTTTTTAGCCTCAGTTTCATGGTCACCGGACTGAGAAAAAAACTCCTCGTTTCGTTTCGGGTTGGTTGGGTTGCTACCGGTCGTCGGTGATGGGGCTGAGGAACTATTGGGATCTGCAGGCGAATGATTCGAGGAGGTATTAACTGGTTTTGAGGGGTGATTTGAGCTCCCGGCGTCGGGTGTTCTGTCTTCTAGCAAGCTTTCCTCTAGTATGCTGTCCTCTAGCATGCCAGGAAGCAGCGGTTGGTGGGAGTCACGATCTGAGGGGGCGGTCATAAAGATACTGATCCGAAAGTCGATGGAGCTGCAGAACAGAACGAGAATCGATTGGACAGTCTAGCAACTTTGGTGGCAATGCGCCCGAGAACCCCCTGAAATAACCAGTCTTCTTCGGAGCGTTCTTGGAAAAATTGTGCCAAGAAGCCCTAAATCGCCTAAAGTGAAAGTTTGACGGTTGGGGAGTGGCTATTTACTATGGAGGGAGGTGTCTTCTCCAAGACGGCTTTCAGCAGCCCATCCCGAATCATGGTTTGATGATGGTTCGAGGATAACCTTTTCCTTTTTCTTAGTGTCTCCTCGTTTGCGGAGGTCTCCGCTTTATGGCGGCTAGAGATCGAAACATGTTTGCCTGGCAGGCGTACGTCATCACGATGTCTATCGTGTCGGGTGGCTTGCTCATCGGAATGTTCTTCTTATGGAGTTGGGGAAGCACACAATCCAAGGAGGCCGAGTCCGCAAAAGAACGGGCGACTACCAGCACGACGGAATTGGGCCAGATGAAGCTCAAGAGCGATCGGCTTTTATCCATGCTGGGAGAAGGAAACTTCAATCAGAGCGAACTCGATCAATTGAAGCAGAGCCTCGCTGGTGATGCTCAAATGGATAAGCTTGAGAAAGCTTTTGATAATGACATCGCTTTGTTGGGCGCCAACGTTGAGGTTGAGAACCGCAACTACGCAGGCTTGGCGAAGACTTTGATGGATGTCATCAAGGATCGAAATATTGAACATAAGAAGTTGCGCGATCGTGAAGAGCAATTGCGAACCGAATTGACATCGGTCATCGATCGTGAAACCAAGCGTGCTAATGAAGCTGAGAAAAAGCAGGCTGAATTAACCGCAGAGTTAGCATCATTGAAGACTCAGTACCAAGACGATCGCACTAAGCTAACCGCAGAAATGGATCAGTTGAAGGATCGCTTACAAAAAGCGAATGATTCCTATACCAAATTGGTTGCCGACAAGAAGAAGGCAGAAGATGCATTCAAGGCAGAAGTCGCGACGTTGAAAGAAAGAATTGCCCAACAAGCTGCTGAGATTGTGCAGTTACGATATGAAGACTTCGATACTCCGCAGGGCAAGATTGTCAACGTCACTGAGGGTGGTCAAGTCGTATGGTTAAATATTGGTCGCCGAGCTGGCTTGAAAGAGAATGTTCGATTCGTAGTTCTTCCAAGCGATTCGCTCCAAGTAACCAATGCTAAGGAAAAGGCTAAGATCGTAATCACCAAGGTTGTTGATGAAGATTTGGCCCAGGCTCGCGTTTTGGAAGGAAATCTTAAGCAGCCTATCCTGCCTGGAGATTTTGTTTATTCACCTGCTTGGCAACCTGGACGCAAGGTTCACTTCGCCTTGCTAGGTTTGCTGGATGCTGATGGTGATGGTCGCGACGATCGCGAAACGATCAAGAATTTGATCCAGCTCAACGGCGGCGAAGTTGATTTCGATCTAACTCCTGAAGGACGTACGGTCAAAGACAGTATGAACGTCAACACCCGTTACTTGGTAGTTGGACCATCCGGAGTTGGGGCTGAAGCGTTAGCTGCTGGCGAGAGTGGAAGTGCGAATACCAAGAAAATTGTTCGAGACTACAACGCTGCTAAGGAACGGGCTAAGGAACTAGGGGTTATCGAGATCTCGGTCGAGAAATTGCTGAGCTATCTCCAGGCCGGTAATGCCGACAAGACGATTCCGCTAGGTTCCGCGGTTCGAGCTAGCGATTTCAAAGCAGCGGACGACAGTAAGTCTTTCTTCCGTCGTCCAAGTCCAGGTGTTGAGAGTCTTCCGAGCAAGACTCGCGGTGGTAACTAAAGCCATCAGAGCAGTAGTTTGTTAAAATAGCGACAATTGGTAAAAAACAATTGCGTGATCCGCATGTAGGAAGTATAACGATTACAGGGGAATACCCTAGTTCTTATGTGCTTAATACGGGGGGTGGCGGCCGGTGGCGTCACGGGGAGGTTGATTATGAAACGATTTTTCGGACTAGCATTGGCAATGGGGCTCGGTTGGAGCAGCGTTTCGGCTGTTTCTGTGAGTGCACAAGAGGCATCGACCCCTGAGGCTGCGGCTCCAGAAGTAGCAGCACCTGCTGTAGCTCAAGAGGCACCAGTTGCAGCTGAAGACGTCTTGAAGGAACCGATCTCTTTCACTGAAAAATTGCACCAAGCGCAATGGATTCAAGTGGATGCAACAGGTCGCTTTAGCGGCTCGGTGGTCTCGCTGTTTCGTGGCGGTGCCAGTGAGAAAGTTCCCAACGCTCAAGTAACATTGCTCCAAGGTGGTGCGGTGGTTCATTCCACAACCGCCAATGCAGAAGGTAATTTTGAATTTAGTGGTGTTGGTCCCGGTGCTTACACCATGGAAGGATTGGGAGCTAACGGAACATTCGTATTTGCCCTCAACATTCTTCCCGACGCAGCCGAGCAGGGAACGAACATGAAAGTGCTGGCGGTTGTTCCCGGGGGAGCCTACATCACTAAGTATTTTGCCAGGTACATGTCACCTGCTTTGTCGTCGTTGGTAGTTCCTTACACTGCGGCTGAACAACGCCCGAACGGTAATACCGGACAGGTGAAGATCGATGAAAAAGGTTTGTTCAATGGCAAGTTGTTAATTCCTGGCATGCCCTATCCAACCGCCGACTTTTCATCAACCGAAATCTACATTGTGCAGAATGGCCGCGAAGTAGCTAAGACCATGGCGAATGTTGATGGCACATTCAGCGTCGGCGGATTGGTGTCCGGTGTCTATGGTCTTGTGGTTTCCGGTCCGCTGGGTCGTGGTGCTCTCGGGTTTGAGTTGGTTGACAACAAACCAGTCGCAGCCAAGGGTTCGGCTGCTGCTCGATTTGTGACTGTGCAAGAAGCACCTCTCGACGTTTTGAGTCTAGAAATGGCTCCTCCAGCTTCTGGACCTGAAGAGGAAGTTTTGGCTGAAGAGAGTGTGAGCATGCCGATCCCTGGTGGCGGATACGCGGGTGCAGGCAGCGGAGCTGGCGGAGGGGGTGGTGGTATTGGTGGAGCTGGCGGTTTGCTTGGCTTGGCAGGTCTTGCAGGTGCGATCGTGGCATTGACTGATGATGGCGATAACAACGTTGCTAGCCCAATCGTTAGCCCCTGAGCTCGATACCCTAAACTAGCTGTAAGATTCTTATTAACATACAAAGCTGCTGCATCCTGATGGTGTAGCAGCTTTTTTGTTTTGAGGAATCGTTTCGGAATAAACTAGGATTTTTATCAGTTCTGTATTTATCGATAGGGCAGCTATTGGCAAACCGAATCCACACGCGAACTTCAGGTCCTTCGCATTCAGGTGACCTTTGCGTCCAATCGCGTCCAAGCAGTTCGTCGACAGGCATTCTTTTGAGCTACGAATGCTCGTGTTAGTACATAGCGAGTCGCTTGGGGTCTACATTCGACAAGCTAAGCCAATCCCGCCTCCGCAAGCTTCGATACTCGAGAGTAGAGAACACAGAGATCGATCTCATGCAGTTTGAGCTCAAACGGTAGCAGACCTAGGCTTTAGCCTAGCGCGCAACCAGTATCCTCCTACCTGCAATCCCTCGTTTGACCCGTTGCCGGCAGGTTTTGATGTTGCGCTTTTTATGCATGGATCATACGGCTACCCTGTATTCCATGGGATTTGTGGATGCGAGTAACTTCTTGAGTTTGTTGATGCCTC
>JAUMAI010000465.1:0-3744 GCA_032116775.1 Pirellula sp.
CGAAATAGCGATCAAGAATGGCATCCGCCGTCGCTTGGTCCGTAAACGATTCGTTCCAGTAGTAAAACCCGAGATGAGTTCCCAAGCGTCCGCCGAAGTCGCCGCGTGTTTCCAAATCATCCTTATACAGGCTGATCATTTCGGCGAGACAATCAATGGCTGCATCTGGAAGCATCGGAAGCGTCTCGATGACAAGCGTCATTGGATTGTCGAAACGGAAATGAGAAAGAAGCAACGTATTACGGAGTTCCTTGCGATCAGAAGGAAGCAGCAATTCGGGCTGAGATTTGAGCTGGTCGCCAAAAAGATGAAGAAGCAAGCGGAGGCGTGAGCCAAAGATCGCAAAGACGGCTGGGGACTCATCGGGCCTTTTCAGACGACTTACGATTAGATCGAAAATCCAACCGTCAGGATCGGGATTGCCGCCATGCCGCTTGTGGAACAGGGAGAGTTCCAACAGGCCGTCCACCGCTGTCCCTCGAACGGAATTGATGGACGTTGTTAACCAATCGTCCATCCATGGTTTGTCTTTTTCTTCGAGTCTTTGATCTGGATCTTCAACCAGTTTGCGGAGTAGTTGGCCGCTTTCGGTGATAAGGTCGGTTGGCAACTCGATTTTACTGCCTAGCGCAGTGTTCAGGAACTTAACCACAACCATGCAGGGCCAATTCCAATCCCGGTCTTCGAGTTCCACATTGCCATCGTTTGCACCTTCAACAATGGGCGACACAGTTCTCTGGTCTGTGATCCATGAGGCCAAACCAAACCAATTTCGCCAATCGTTTTCGGTTGGTGCTGCCTTCGATTCTGAACCGCTCTTGGCGGCTTCTGAGATTCGATTCGTCGCAAGGTCAAGCGGCCTTAAAAGCACACTGGGGCGGGTGATGTTCTTCCACCATTCGGTGGATGCTGGAAACCTATCGGGTGTCGATTCCAGCAATTCCGCAAACATGACGCCAAGAGCGCTGACATCCTCCTCAACCCACCACTTCTCGGGATCAGGGCGCTTAGGATTAGGAACCCAATCATTGAGGAATGACCACAGCTCTGGATCTGACATGACAGGCATCTCTTCGGCTTTCTTAGGCGGCACGGTTTCGATCGTTCTGGCTCCACCCGAAGAGAATGGCTTAAAACTTTCAGGACGCAGGATGGGAAGTCCCTCCGTGATGGTCTCGTAGTAGAGCAGTTCTTCGTCGCGAAGAAGGCATCGAATGGGTTGAAGTTGTTTGCGTAAGAATGCCTCGATGTATCGATCTTCCATGTCCCGGTTTTCCTCGCGGGCAAACGGCCCTGATCTCACAGCATCGCAAATCACTTTCACTTCGTCAGGCAGCAAGAATGAATCGCCATGTGCTTCGCTATGGACTTCAAGCATCTGCGCCATTTCAAAACCGTGAGTAGTATCCATGCGAGAAAGTCGAGAGACACGCGCAAGGACATCTTGTCGTGCAAGTTCCAGCGTATGTTTTGGGTGATCGGCGTATAGTTGCCAGCGGAGGCGCGCGAAGAGGTGCCAGGGGTTTGAGCGAAGAAGATGGTCAAATTCAGAGATGTCGTTTGATTCGCGGCGTTCAAATATGATATATCCAATCTGAAAGAGCCGACGTGCCAATGTTCCCTCAAGATCGTGACTTCCTATTGAGGGACTCCTAAAATCTTCCAGCCAGTAGGTCGGAGGATTGTCACAGTCTGGATCTTCAAATTCCTCTACTGGAACACCAAACAATGGAGGATCGTTCTTGCGTTTTTGAATTTCGATCCGAGCCCAAAAACAGAGAGCTTTGAAGACTATTTTGGCAACAGCAAGGGGTTTGGCTGTAGAGAGTGCGGCTATTGCATTACGGTCGATTTCCGCAAGTTCCCAATCTCGCTGTCTCCTATTCGCTCCACTACTCTTTATGAGGCAGCCGAGGTACGCGTGTAAGAGTTCCACCATTTCATCGTGTGCATCAAGACGCCACCAGACACCAAGAATTTCCTCAAACCAGATCCAATGTCCCGCCTGTGATTCCTCCAAAATAGACTTCAATACCTTCAAGCATCGCGGGGTGAGAGCCGTATCCTCGATGCCGATGATACACCTCATCACCTGATCGGAAATCTGGGGGTTGTCTGTTTTTGGCAGCTTTTCCAGAATGGTTAGGACTTGATCCGGGGCCAAGGGAGCGAGCCGTGCGAGGCAGGAAAGAGCGGGATCTGATCGGTAAATCATTCCGCCGTCTTCTGTTGGTTCACCGTTTCTTGGATGCTTGAATAATTCTAGGCTTTCAAGAAATGGAATCCAGAGTGGATCTTTCAGCCGCTCCAACAGAAAGAGCAGGTTTGCTCCATTATGCCGCAAAAGCTCATTCAGACGGGCTTCTTTGTCATCATTCGGAGCGGACTCAACGACTTGAATTATCTCCTTCTGTTGTGCGCTTGTAACAGGACTGAGGTAGGATATTAGGAGAATCTCGAACGATTTGAAATACTCCAGAAAGTTCTCGTGGGTTGGCGTGAAATTGTGATGAGCTACATTTTCGAAAAAACTGCCGAGATCTCGGAATTCCTTTTCTCTCTCGCGCCGATGGACAGGGGAAATTCCGTGGCTATAGGGATCCCGTAATTCCAGTGCAGACATCATCCGCATTTTCCTCGGAGTGCCGCCCGCTATAGAATGCAGTTCCTCAAAAGCGCCGAGTATGGCGGCTAGTTTCTTTGTTATTGGATTTCCCTCCCATCCAGACCCGTATGACTGAGATTTGATTTGTAGGAGCTTGGGCAAAATTTCTTTCGTCTTAGGCAAAGGTGTTTTGAATGCAGGTACTCCTGCTCGTGTTGGCAGTTTATCCGTGATTTCTCGAATTGAATGCGCCGCCTGACTCAAGTAGTCACGACCGCGTTCTTCAAGAGATTCAAGGGCTGCGAGATACCATCGCCCGAATTGGTCATTTTCTAGAGATAGTTCCTCAAGTAGTTCATGGACCTTGAACTGCTGTTCATTGAGGGGGAGTAGATTTTCCAGTGTCTCGATGGGCTCCAAATCGATCTGTTCGGCAGGCTGCTCGTGCCTATGGTGAATCGAGGCAGGTGCCTTCCGAAGCTGATGAATCATAGCAGTTCATCCTCCTTCTTTGCTCGTTGGGGTTTGCCGGTCTTGGTGGCTTTTGTTGGAACCTTTGGCGCTTCCTCCAATGCACGGTGCTGGTTGAGTTTGAGGAGGCGGGTGAGGAGGTCTTTGCGGGCTTGGGGGGTGATGGTGTAGCGGGTGCGGTCGTTTTCGGGGAGGGTTTCGACTTGGTGAAAGTCGTGGCCGAGGTCGATGGCGGGGCCGTCGGGGCCGGGTTGGTGCCAGGCGTAGGCGGTGAGGACGGCTTGGTCGAGCTGGCGGTGGAGGTCGCGGAGGTGGTGGATGGCGTCGCGGGCTTGGGGCTGGGTGAGACTGCCGGCGGTGGCGCGGTGTTCGGGCGGGACGTTTTCGGCGCGGTGCCAATCGCCGGTCTTGGCGCGCTTGTGAAAGAGCTTGTCGAGGCGGGCGGCGAGATCGGGGGCGTGGAAGAGGTTGTAAATGTCGGTGAGGCCGAGCCAGAGGCGGAGCATGAGGTCGCGGCGGTGCTCGTGGTAGCGCTCGCCGATGGCGGCGAGGTCAGGGTTGGGGTGCTGCCACTGCCCGACGGGGAAGGCGAAGGTTTCGAAGCAGTCCGAAGGGGCATACTGAAGTCTCGTTTCGAGAGACATGCTGTATTTTCGTGCCCAGACTTC
>JAUMAI010000465.1:3754-4294 GCA_032116775.1 Pirellula sp.
GCGGCGGTGCTCGTGGTAGCGCTCGCCAATGACGGCTAGGTCTGACGTTGCTTCCGGTAATGGAAATGTGTCAAAGACCCGACTTGGACTGTAGTTCTTATCGGTCTTCATTGTTGTGCAGTATCTCCACGCCCACACCTCGTGCAGGGTTGACTGAAGAACAGAAAACATTTCCAGACTGCTATCGTTAAAGACAACTACGGCATCTGCAAAAACTTGATCAGTTGGAGCAAAGTCGAATGCGTGAGTTTTAGAAACACGCGCTGTTACCAAGGTAGATTTGCGTATTGATACTGCACGATACAATGCCTCACATCGCTCCGCAAATTGCCACCAGCGTTGGCGGTATGAATCACGTTTAAGAGCATCTTTTGCAGGTTTAACTCTTATCCGGACTATTTCCAAGAGGTCAGGAACTTGACTCGCATCATCAAGGCTTAACTCGCCAAGATCAATAATGCTTCGTTTGGCATTTAGGTCAGGTTCCCCTAAAAAATCGCTTCCTGTAAGATATGGCTTAACGTAAGGCGCGTTGATTTG
>JAUMAI010000466.1:0-4723 GCA_032116775.1 Pirellula sp.
GACCAACGTTCGCAACGAATCAATCGATTGATACGACAAACGACGCTGCCGTGTCGCGAGAATGGTCTTAAGAATTAGGGCCCATAACGAAACCAAGAATAGGGCTACAGTTCCAAAGCAGACCCAATGCCCCATCAAGTAGCGTCGAGTCCAAGCGTTATCCAATGGCCCACCTAGGATCGCGCTGTAAAGCAATACCGTGCATGCCCCCCCAAAGATAATTGGTGGCAACAACGGCAGTGTGAAGCTATTAGCTTCGGTAGCTTTGGTCTTCTTGATCACCATTCGATGTCCTTCCCTGGACGCAATCAACTTTCTTGGACGCTATCGTCTTGCTGAAGTACGACACATCAAAGTTTTGCTCGTTAATACAATGTCAGACTTCAGATCACTTGTCTTGTGTATTGGTTGGCTGAGTCCTAACTCCGTTTAGAACTCTGGCGTGGCGGGATTGTTCCTTTGATGGCGATTGGAGTCCAGGGGAATTTTTTGATTTCGTTTCGTGAGAGTTGCTATCAATAGCAGTGGCGATTTTATTTTCTCTTGCTCTGCGAAGATGTTTTTCCCTACACTCCCCGACGCTGGATCAACTCTCAATCAATCGCGACTTCGTGGCTAATCCGCAGGAATTCGATAATGGCAGTTAATAAATGGAATGTCGGGCCGCTATTAATCGCGCTGGTGATTTCCAGTGGGATCTTTAGCTGGGGTCAATTTCCCCAGGTACCTGAAGCCAGCAACAGTTTTCCGCAGAACACCCTGCCCGCAGGCGTGACCCCCTCCCTGAACTCTCCCTCGCCCTCGCTCGGTCCCAATTACCCCCAAGTGGCCGCGGCGGGAAACAGTGAACTCTTGGTCACTACCTCGCTTTTGGCTGACGGTAGACAACAGGTCGTGGTCACCGATACGCAAGCCAGGATCATGGCGATTTACGAAGTAGAGCCAACTACCGGGAAAGTGCTGCTGCGTAGTGTTCGAGAAATCCGCTGGGACCTGCAAATGCAGCAGTTCAATGCGACTTCGCCAACTCCTGGCGAAATTCGAGCGATGATCACCCCTAAATAGAGCGAATTGGGGCAAATTTCGTCCCCCGGTCTGTGCAAACTCTAGAAAATGCCCATCCCCCCGATTAACTTAAAGGTAGTGCTCAGGACGCACTGCTCTCGTAACACGGATGGCTTCTCATCTGAGTCGCTCTGAGGAAACTCCCACGCATGTCCGGTAATTTTGTATTGCTCGAAGAAGCAGCCCAATTGCTCGGTATCACTCCAGATGCATTGGTGGAAATGCGTTCCCGCGGTGAAATCCGTGGCTTTCGAGAAGGATCCAGCTGGAAGTTCAAGACGGAGGATATCCAGCAAGTTATCCGTAATCGCGAAGACGCGGGGAACTCCGATATCGGTAGCGATATCTCATTGGTCGCCGATCCAGGTAGCGGCAGCGATGTTAAGCTCGTGGCAGGCCGAAGCGGTGTCAATGTTGGTGACTCGGGCGTGGGCAGCGATATCACCCTCGACAGCAGCATCAAAATTGATCTCGATGGCAGTGACCTTCCTTTAGACAGTGCAGGCGGTAGCGATCTAGAATTGTCGATCAGCGAAAGCTCTGACGTTTTGGAAGCATCCGACCTTAAACTTTCTCAGCCAAGTGCGGCCGCTGGCAAAATCGTCACTGGCGATAGCGACGCTGATATCGGGAGCGATTTGGAATTAGCCGATGATGATGACTTGGTTCTAGGTGGCGGCGGTAGCGATTTAGCCCTTGCCAAAGACAGTGGGCTTAACTTGATGAGCCCATCGGACAGCGGCATTTCGCTCGAAGATGCCCCCTTAGACTTGGCTGCCAATAGCGGAATATCGGGCTTGGATCTAGTAACCGACGTTGCTCCGAAGAAGGGTGCTTCGGCTAGCGGTAGCGGCTCCTTGGTCGACTTCCAGCAAGATGAAGAGTTTCAATTGTCGCCATCTTCGGGTGACATGGAGATCGAAGAAGACAGCGGTTCTCAGGTGATCGAACTCGAAGACTCGAGTGACTTTGGCGACGCTGGTGCTGTTGCTTTGCCAGGCGATATGGGCATGAATATGGCCGCTGGCTCGGGCGGATTCGGCGGTTTTGATGATGGCAGCGCAATCGCCCCTGTAGGTGGCGGTGTCGCTCCTGTTGCAATGGCATCCCTAGAAGTACCTATCGGTATCTGGCAGGTCCTAACCCTTCTGACAACTTTATTGCTGATGTGCATGAGCGGTATTTTAGTTACCGATATTGTCCGCAACATGTGGTCTTGGAATGGCTCCAGCGACATGACCAGTGGATTTACCAGCATGATCCTCAGCGCTTTTGGAATGAATTAACAGGGTATTTCATCGCTAAGCAAACGCAGCTCGCGATATTGCTCTTCCTTCCAACTTCGATAAATGCTACAGGAACCTACCGAATCGACGCGGTAGGTTCTTTTTTTGTAGGCTCGCTTTGGGAAGTTCAGAAGGAACATCGGTGGTGATGCAGCAACTGAGAAGAAAACTGTTTGCGCTGCCATCTTCTCGATGGACGATGAAGCGATGCCGCAATAAGCAGCTTTGCAGTGACCTGCAACTCGCATCAAAACCTGCGAATGCAACTCAAAACGATTGTGCTAAATGGCAAACGCCAACTGTTAGCGATCATAGATTTCTCACAAAGACGTTCGCCGTTCTGTTGGTTACGGTCTCATTTTTTTCGACCGGTTGTCACTCCTGGAGTCCAGGCTCACAGATTCGGCAGTGCCAACTAGAAAGCGATCGTTTACTTGCCGAATTTCGAGCTCAGAAAAAGCGTAGCGATGAGCTAGAAGCCAAACTTGCTCAAGAGCAGGACCTTCGCGCTGAGGCAGAGAAACAGCTGGCTCGTTTGCAAAATGGTTCGCGATCGGGCAGCAGCTTGGCCGGACGTTCTAGTTCCTCAAGCCCGCAGGAAGGCTTCGCTGGCCGTACCACTCCAAGTGGCTCAGCAGGCAGTACTGGATCAGGTCCAGCGAACATGAGCAGCTCGGGACGCAATCCCAATTCGCTGATCAGTTCCCCTCAAAATTCAAATGTAGACCGAGACATCCAGTGGCGTCCTAAAGGCGCCCCTCTTCGCTAATCATCCAGCCCCTCGCGGCGTTCTGCCGCGGCTCCCTTGATGGGCTGACGCCTTGTTAAAACCTGGGATTATTTGGACTTTAGGTGAGTCGATTTGTCACTCCCTAGATTGTCGAATGTTGGAGCCTTCTGCGGCGTAGAACTCGCTAGAATCAATATCTGCGGATTTGTTTTGGCCCCGCACCGGCTGACTCTGCGATATAATAAAAATATATCTGGATTTGAACTCCCCCCAGAGCCCGGGAAATCATGCCTTGGTGCACCGCACGCCTCATACCTCACAACCCCACCTTTGCATCCCCCACTGAACCAGGGAGACTCAACGACTCGATAAAAGGTTGTTACGGTGATTTGGTGATCGCAATATACGGTACTTATTCCGATAGAACGATCTTGACGCAACAGCCTCCGACGCTTTCGTCCGTTTAGCCTGCGGCGTGATCGGCCCCCTGATAAAACTGCAAATTTAACATCCTCAAAGTTAGACTCTCATATGGCACATTACTGCCCTGTAACAACCACCAGCCGGCTGATCTCTTTGTCGAAACATCTCAGCCTCAGCGCTTGTTTTATTCTTGCGCTGGTCAACCTACCAGGTTGTGGAAATCGCGAACCGGAAATTCGCACTTATGTTGTCCCTCGCGAATCGACATCGCTGGCTTCTTCTACGGACGCGAATGCTGGTTTAGCGGGAGGTGCTCCTTCCGCTGCTGCCGAGCCGCGTCGAATGTTGGGAGCAATCATTCCTTCGGGAGCCGATGCATGGTTCTTTAAAGCGGTTGGCACACCTGATAACACACAACAGCTACTGCCTGCATTCGAAGCCCTTATCAGCTCATTCGAAATTTCCGCCAACGGTGAACCGACTTGGAAATTACCGGAAGGTTGGCAACAACAGCCTGCATCGGGGATGCGTTATGCCACTTTGGTTGCCAAAGTTGGCGAGGAGGAAATAGCAACCTCACTCATTAAACTTCCTATCTTCGAAGGAACTTGGGAGGAATATTGTGAAAGCAATGTCAATCGCTGGCGGGGTGAACTCACTCTACCCAATGAGAAATGGGAAGAAATCGCAAAGTACGCCAAGCCTATCCCAGGAAAGGATACAGCACGACCTGGCTATTGGATCAATCTAGAAGGCAAACAAGATCCCAATCGCTCCATGCGTGGGCCAATGATGAGTGGCAGCGGCGCCACCGCACCTCCTTCGCCACTGCCGCCAGCAGCTCCACCCCAAAATAATACCTCACCCATCAAGTACCAAGCGCCTGCAGGCTGGATGGACTTAGGAGCTAGCGGTATGCGTTTGGCAACATTAATCATCGGTGAAGCCAAAACACCACCGAATGAAGTCACCATAATTCCTGCCTCGGGTGATTTGGTCAGCAACGTTCGCCGCTGGCAAGAACAACTCACTCCCAATGTCGATGATGCAAAAGTAAATGAATCAATCGAGAAGGCAATTAAAGTTACCGTCGATGGTACCGAAGCACAAATCGTGCATCTGGTAGATTCAGAGGATAAAGCACAGCAAGCTATCTTAGCTGCAGTGATACCGATGGACTCCCAAAGTTCTCTGTTCATCAAATACAAAGGCGAGGCAT
>JAUMAI010000467.1:0-7839 GCA_032116775.1 Pirellula sp.
ATTGCGGCGTAAGTAATGTCAATGAAAACAACAAAAAGGCATTGGGGTTTTTCTGCCCCAATGCCTTAGGTTACGAAGGTTGCAACAGAGTGCTAAGGGGCACTTGAATCTCCGAGGAGTTCCTTCAGAGCGGCTTCACGTTTACCCGCTTCCTGATAATCCAGAGCTCGGAAATAGCGAGCGGAATCTTCATCCGATAAGTTTTCTACAGATAGAAGGTCAACCAGCAGTTTCGGAGTTTCTGCACCACGACTTCGCCACACGATCTGTTTGCCGGAGTCGTTGTTCCAGTTAGTGCCCGCCAGGCTCTTCCAAGCGGTTAAGCAGTCATCCCAGCGGCCATCTGCAGCTAGGCCAAGAGCTTCGAGGTACCAGCGATCTTTGCCGTCATGCTTCTGGGCTAGTTTAGCCCACAGCACCGGCATGTCGGCTGATTTGTCACCTCGCAAAGCGATTGCTAACTCTCGTTTTACAGCGGCGCTCGAATCATTGACCAAAGGCGATACAAATTCATTCACGGGCAATCCAAGTTGTCGCGCTAAGCGGATCGCTACGATACGAATATTTTCATCCTTATCGGACAAGCCGACTTCAACGTATCGTTTTCCTCGACCCTCGATTTTGCCCAGCAACCATAAGGCTCGGGCTCGAACACGTGGATTGGCATCTTGCCATAGCGATTTGAGACCACTTTCAGCCTTCTCACCCATCGCATGGAGCGATTGCCAAGCCATGTATCGTACCGACTGGCACGGGTTTTTCATTGCTTCCAAGCAATCTTCGAGTTTGCTGTAATCGTACTTGGGAACAATATATTTGGTGCCAGGAGGAGCAGCGCGGAAGAGTCGGCCTCGTTCGAGGTCTCCCATTCCATGACCGCCTACACCCGGATCATACCAATCGCTGATAAATACCGAGCCGTCTGGTCCTACTGCCACGTCAGCTGGACGGAACCAGCGATCGCGCTCACCCACAACGAGATTTTCAATTTTGGCCGAGTAGCCTGCTCCCTCAGCTTTGGTGACATAAGCACGAACAACGTTTGGGCCTGCATCGCAGTGTAGAGGCTGATCCCAAAAGACTTCTGGAAGCAATCGTCCTTCGTAGACCGTAATACCTGTTGGTGAACCAGCTCCAGTGATTAGCATGGTTGGCACAACACCAGGGTCGTTAAGGTGCCAATGTCTCTGAGGGATCTCAAATTCCCAACCGGTTCTTTCCGCCTGCCAGCCAGCGCCCGTCAATTCGTCTCGGTAGCCGTAATTTCCATACTCCATGACATAATTGATACGAGTCGCTCTATTTCCGTCGTCATCGTTATCAGACTGCCAGACGGTTCCAAACGAGTCGACAGCAGCTTCATAATTGTTACGGAAATTATGACCTAAGACTTCGAAATTCGAGCCGTCGGCATCGCATCGAAAAACCATGCCTCCGTAATACGGTTTGCCATTATCCACGACCGTATTGCCCGCCTTATCGACAACTGGCTTTCCATCTTTGTCATGGACAGCTTTACCAGTGTTGCCGAAATTCCAGTACAGCTTTCCATCTGGTCCAAAGACGATGGAGTGAGCTGAGTGATCGTGTTGTGGTTGTCCTGTGTTGCTGAAGAGCAATTCCTTCTTGTCGGCGACGTCATCCCCATTTTCATCGGTAAAGATCCAGATGTTTGGAGATGCCGATACGATCACGCGATTACCGAGCACGCAGATGCCCATGGCGGAGTCGACTTCATTGCCTTGATAGAAGACCGTCTTTTTATCAGCTTTTCCATCTTGGTTCTCGTCTTCCAATACCAAGATGCGATCACCTTCAGGACGTTTTCCATTGTGTCCGCGATAGTTGACGACCTCGCAGACCCAAATTCGTCCTCGATGATCGATATCAAGATTGGTTAGCGAGAGCAGTTCCGGTTCAGATGATACCAGAGTAAGTTCTACTCCCGGATGCACATCCAGTCCGGCAATAGCTTTTTCGGGAGCATGCATTTCAGATTGTTGACGTTTTTGCTCTGCCTGCACATCAGGAACTGCATCTGCAAAGACAGCAAATCGCACGGTACCACCGTTATTTTGTTTTGTACCGCCAACATCAACACCGGCGGTGAATTTCAGTTTTTCGTAACCTTCAGGAAGCTGAAATGCGATGACGCTATTGGCGTGAGTGCCAATACCATCCTCAAACTTTTTATCAGCGATTGATAACGGTTCTCCATTGGCGTTTTTCCCAACGTTGACTCGTCCCCATTGCGTGGTTGCTTCACGGAATTTTACTTCCGTTAATTTCTTCGTGCCTGCAGGTCCGACCAATGTGGGCTCAATCCAGTCTGCCCAGTCACAACTGAAACCATCACCACCATCATCAACAACCAGGAAGAGATCCTTCACGCCCTTGATGTCTACTTCCGCTGAGATGGAGTGATTAGGCGTTTGAGCACTCACCACTTCGCTGCCGAACAGCTTCCGTGGTTTCGGGCCGTTGGCCGCTTGAGTTGGGGTATTGAGCTTGCCTGCGGTTAACTGGAATTCTTTGCGAACGGCGTCTGCATTGAAGTTACCAGGAATAGGTTCGTCCTGGCCATCTTTCAATTGGTTAACGCCCTGAGGTTGGACGACTACGCCATTTTCAGGAACTTCAATTTTGGCTGTCCAGGCAATGGCATTGGAGACAAGCTTTAAGATTTCTGGTCGACCCCAATTCCAATGAAAGTGCCCACCCGTAAAGCCGAAACTGCGTCCACCATCGGTTCTTTCAAAGGCCCAGGCCATATGTTGCGGGATACCTGCAGCAACTTCTTTACGCACGTGCGGATTACCGCTATGTGGTCCATCTGGGCGTTGCATGGTTGACTCGGGGGCAACGGCACTAAGAATCGGTGTGACATTTTTCATGCCCTCTGGGAATCGCATGTGGAAGTACCATTCATCATTCGCTTTGAATGGTGGAACGCCACGGGTGATAGGATGGACGGGAAGGGACTTGTACTCAGCAACCCAATGCGGATTGACCGACCAGTCCGTCTCGAAATAACCTCCGAGCCACTTGAGAAAGTTGTCTCCTGGCTCCCCCTTAGGAACTTCGACGCCATAGTGTACGCAAACTAAACCTACACCCTTGGCCATCAGTTCTCCCATCTTCTTTTGATGAGGAATGACAGGGTGTCCGCCGCCGCCATCGGCATACATGATGATGGTATCCGCGCCATCCAATACCGAATCGTCGGCTGGCCAACCACCACGATAGACTTCGCATTTAACCCCTTTTAAATTTTCTTGCAGAGCTGCCGCGAGAATACGGCAGCCGGCATAGTGCTCATGCGAGCCATAATTGTGGCTAGGATTACCAGCTAAGAAAACAATTCTTTTTTCTTTTGAATCTTCATTATTCGTCGCAGGTTCGTTCGCACTGAGCATACTGCTCAGCCAAGTTAAACCAACAAAGATTCCGAGAGACAGTAGCCGCTTCATCGAATCGATTCCATGAGGAGGAATAGGGAGAGAGGTCTGGAAGGTGACTCAAAGTTGTTGTACGCGATAAGCGTTAAGTCCTCAACTTTTTGTCGTCCCCTCATTGTCGCCGGAAAGGTAAGGGCATAGCAAGTGGTACTTAACTGAGGAAAATGGAGTCCAGAGGCTTAGGTGTGGACGTGTGTATCGTATTTGCTTTGTGAATGCCGGAGTGTCAATGCTAGTGGCTAGTGAATCTAGGGTGGGCTTAACGGCTGAGTGGGTACGAAGTTTTTTGTTTTTCACAGCGACTGGCAAAATTCGGATGCCCCAACAGACATATCTTCCAAGACCGTCGCGATATTGGGGCTGATAGTTGATAACGCAGTAATTCGGAGAGAACGCTCATGAGTGAGTTATTTACCAAGTATCGCACAATTGCCCGATCCTTTTGTCGCGAATGCGTCGTGCCGTTGGTCCTGGTTTGCGTGCTAGGGGCTATGTGCTCAAGTGCGGCCGAGGGGGAGTCTCCAGAGGCGGATAGTTCCAAATCCGATCCACAACGGTTGAATGTGTTGTTTATCATCTCAGATGATCTGAATAATCTTTTAGGAGCGTATGGTGATTCACTTGCTAAAACGCCTAATATTGACGCTTTAGCGGCCCGCGGAACCAGATTTGATCGGGCTTATTGTGCGTTTCCTTTGTGCGGTCCAAGTCGGAATTCACTTTTAACGGGACTCTATCCAAACAGTACAGGCATACTGAAAAACGGGCAAATTTTTCGACAAACGATACCTAAGCACGCCAGCCTCCCACAAACGTTTCGGAAAGAGGGTTATCTAACGGCTCGAGTTGGAAAGCTCTACCACTACAACGTTCCGAATTCTGTGGGAACGGATGGACATGATGATCCTGCATCATGGGAGATCGAATGTAATCCCGCTGGAGTGGATCGTCTTCGCGAGCATCCTCAAATCAAATCCTTGGTTCCGAACCAATTTGGAGGGACGTTGAGTTGGCTCGCTTCGGATGCAGAGGATCGAGAGCACACCGATTCATTGTTGGCAGATGATGCTATCTGGATTATGGAACGAATGGCTCGCGATCGTTCCCGGCCATTTTTCTTGAGCGTTGGGCTTTTTCGGCCTCATACACCTTACGTTGCTCCACAGAAATATTTTGAGCTGTTTGAACGCAGTGAGATGCCGATAGTTGAAGGCGTAGCAGAAGATCGAAAAGATATTCCTGCCGCTGCGCTTGCCAGTGGTAAAAAAGAGCAAGATCAGATGGGTGATCCGCTTCGTCGGGAGGCAAAACAGGCGTACTATGCAACTATAAGTTTTATGGATGCGCAGGTAGGACGCATCGTTCAGGCCTTGGATCGGCTCGGGCTAGCTGAAAGCACCATCATCGTTTTCACTAGTGACCATGGTTATCACATGGGTGAGCATGGTTTATGGCAGAAGATGAGTCTTTTTGAAGAGAGTTCCCGAGTTCCTCTGCTTATCGTGGCCCCAGGTGTTACTGAACCGAGCACAATCGTGAAGGCTCCGGTCGGGCATGTCGATCTATATCCCACCCTTGCCGAGTTGACGAATATTACGCCAACTAAACAATTACAAGGACAGAGCCTTGTGCCGATGCTGAAAGATCCCAGCGAGTTGGGACGCGGTTGGGCATTAACGCAAGTCAGCCGCGGGGGTGAGCAGCAAGGAGCGTTCTTCGGCTATTCGTTACGAACGCCGCGATATCGATACACGGAATGGGGAGACGGCGCGAAAGGACGAGAACTCTATGACCATGACTCAGATCCAAAAGAATTGGTGAACTTGGCGGAACAGCCTGCGCAGGCAGCCAATGTCTCAGCACTTTCCAAACAATTAAGGCAAGCTGTCGCAAAGACATTTCCCGCCGATGGAAAAACTCCTGAGTTAAAACCTGGTATATGGGCTCCGAATCTGACAGAGGTTGATGAGTAAACGTTCAACGTTAAGACAGGTGATTTCTATGAACATCCATAAGTCAATACGTTGGGCTATGTGGTTTGTTTTGTGCATCTACCTGCTAAACGGTTCCGTTTCCGCGCAGGATAATGAATCCGATGAGCTCAGCTCAGATCGTGCATTTGGAAAGTTGCCTAATTTGCCGTTACCGACTCTGGGTGGAAGGCAATTCTGGACAGATCATCGGTGGTGGTATGGTTATCGATTGCAATACAACAATAGTCTAAACCATTGGCGATTGTTGAATCCTCACAACGTTCGCTTGGCTTGGGGTGGTCATGATGCCATGCTGAAGAAATGGGATCAAATAGTCGCCGAGCAACCAAAGCGGGATCCACCAAAACGTTTAGTTGTTCTCCTGCATGGACTTATGCGAACGTCTGCAAGTATGACCTCGATGGCTAACGCGATCGAAGAAGATTGGGAGCAGAGAAAAAGTTCAGAACAGCAAGAGTCAGGAATGGTGATCAGCTTCACCTACGCGAGTGGTCGGGACAGTATCGCTAATCACTCTTCTGCCTTGCGAGAATGGGTTGAGCACTTACCTCGTGAATCCCAACTCAGCTTTGTGGGGCACAGTATGGGAAATATTGTGCTGAGACATGCAATCGGCGAATGGCAGCGATCGGGTGATCCAGAGCGTATTCAGCAGCGTTTTGCGAAAGTTGTTATGCTCGGACCGCCTAATAACGGCTCAAGTTTGGCTGATAAATTTTCGAAGCTGAGGATTTTTGAAGTAGTAACTGGGGCGGCGGGGGCAGAGCTTGGTCCCGCATGGGAAAAAATGCAAGACTCACTCGGTACTCCAAGTTGCCCGTTTCTGATTATTGTCGGCGATGTATCTCAAAGCCGTATCCAAAATCCCTGGCTTGATGGGCCCAGCGATTTTGTCGTTACCCGCGATGAGGCGATGTTGGAAGGGGCTCAGGAAGTTAAATCCTTTCCCGTACTTCATTCCTTTCTGATGAGCGATCTCAAGATTCAGGCCGCTACGGTTGAGTTTCTCCGCTAGCAAGTGGTGCGAAGTTTCGTTACGCGATGTTTGAAGTTTCATTCACCCTGTCGTCTAACGAATATTGGCGAAAACAATTATCAAGATCAAATAGAGAATAACGAACAACAGCATCACACCGCCAAAAGAGATGCCGACGATCAACTTCCACTGCGCGCTTTGAAACTTACTTTGCAAAGTATTGGGAGGTGCTGGATTCATCAAGGCGGGATACTTTTTCTTTAGGTTATTCCATTGCGTTAATCTTGCTATGTACCAGGGCCCGATGAGCAATGAGCCGATACCATTACAAATAAGACATAAGATAATCGCCAGCCAGAATTGTCCAGCATCTTTGATGACGGCTTCAATTTTACTCATGTCTGGTCCGGTGATATTCAGCGGCCCGGTTTGCTCTTCCGGAGGGCCCATCGCGGATATGGCATAAGGGTTAGAGGAATCACTGCGTGACATGGTTAAGTCTCATGTACTAGAGATGATGTTCTGGAGGGGGGCTCGTCTGACCAACTTTGTGAAATCGATAACTCGCCACAGGCCAACTGTGGGGATCACCCTAGTATTTCAATATAACTTAATAAGACCAATGATTTTTAGTCGTCGAGAATGCCTTTAAGTAAAAGGCTTCTGCCCCGCGGCTCGGGACTCTCCAAGAGCGATTGTCTAGGTAGGGCATCTGAGCTTGGTTTGCTCTCGCGATCAGAAGGCTTAACTAATAAGCCTTTAGCTTCTTTTCTAACAAGAAGTTCGCTGTGTCGAGCAAGCGTAAAGTGGGGCGATGGTGCGGTTTGGCGATCAAGACGCTCAATCTGATCTTTCTTGTCACTTCGTCGCCAGACAACAGCTTAGTACTCATGTGGTCGGGCTGGTGCGAATTGGGTGAATAATGCCGATTGTGTACCGTTGTAAGTGCTTCCGATTTCGGCGAAAATCCGGCCGGAGTTGTCTCTTGGCCGGTACGATTGGTGAGAGTGATACATGATTCACTTCTCGGATGTACTGGCGACCTCTCGATGATTTCGGAGATCCTGGTAATGGTGCCGAGCAAAAAACTAATGGCTTACGGCTTGTTCTTCGGCCTGATGGCTCTGACCAATATTGGAGCTACTTCCTTCGTCTATAGCCAAGAAACGACTGTCGAGGTGGAAAGGCAACCCTTTGAGGCTGCTGTAAAACGCTTAAGCGAAGCTTTGAGCTTTCTCGGGGAGCCTTTATCCGCGGATACACAGGCCAAAATATTAGCCCTGGAAAAAGAGGCTGATGATGGCGTCGTTACCAGGCAACTGCAATTACTTCTTGAGCCTCTATGTCTCGCTGTTGTGTCTATCAATCCCGAGAGTCGTGTGAAGGTGGCGGCGGGAATGGCGAAGCCTAG
>JAUMAI010000467.1:7849-16407 GCA_032116775.1 Pirellula sp.
TGGCGCACCTTCTTGATTAAAGTCATTAACGAAGCGGGGGTTACTGCTCCATTGCGTTGCAGTAGTCCACAGGCACAAGCCATGTATCGCGGCAGTACATCGGCCGCGGAGCCGGAAATTAAAATTTCACCTGTGGAAGCTAGCCGACGGTGGCTTGATTTGGCATTGCCTGTACAAGAGCCACTTGTGCCGAATCTATCGGGTTTGAAAGTTGAGTATCGAGTCATCCAGCTCTACAGTCGTGATGAAGGTGTTCGCGAAGCAACATTGGGCTTCGACGTTGGCCAAGGTACCCAAGACCTTGGGTTTCGAAGTGAACTGCCGATCGTATTTCGCGCTCTGGCAAGTCAAAAAATCACGCTTCAAATAAAAGACCATGATGGTAAACCAACCACATGTGGTCTATTGATTCGAGATGGACTGGGTCGAGTGTATCCTAATCCTGCCAGGCGCCTTGCTCCCGATTTCTTCTTCCATCCTCAAATCTATCGGGCGGATGGTGAAACCATAACTTTACCGGCAGGAAAGTATTTCATTACCGCTACGCGTGGTCCGGAATATTTGGAGGTTCCGCTTGAATTGACGGTGAGCGAGACCGAAGTGACACCGCCAATCCAGATACAACTCAAGCGTTGGATTCACATGGCCAATTTGGGATGGTTTTCCGGTGATCATCATGTGCATGCGGCTGGCTGCGCTCACTATGAGAATCCGACACAAGGAGTTAGTCCCGAAGATATGATGCGTCATATCACTGGCGAAGACCTTAACGTCGGGTGTGTGCTGAGTTGGGGACCTTGTTGGTATCATCAGAAGCAATTTTTCGACGGCAAGGTATCAAAGCTTTCAAGGACCGATTATGTGATGCGCTATGATGTTGAAGTCAGTGGTTTTCCATCATCACATGCGGGGCATCTGTGTCTTTTGAACTTGGTCGAAGATGATTACCCAAATACAAAGCGGATTGAAGATTGGCCCTCATGGACGCTACCGGTCCTGAAATGGGGAAAAGAGCAGGGGGGAGTTGTTGGTTATAGCCATAGCGGCTGGGGATTAGCTCTCCCTGATTACTTGCCAGATGGCTCGCGCGGTCCCTTGCCGAGCACTTGGGGTGGGAGCAGCGGTAATCGACAGAGTAAAGCAGCTGATCGTCTACCAGATTATGCAATGCCACCTTTCGATGGCATTGGAGCGAATGAATATATCATTGCTGCTCCCAATGATTTGTGCGACTTTATCAGTACCGTCGACACTCCTGCGATCTGGGAGTTGAAGATTTGGTATCACGTTTTGAACTGCGGCTTGCGCACGAGGATCAGCGGGGAGACTGATTTTCCATGTATTTATGGTGAGCGTGTTGGTCTCGGACGAGTGTATGTCGAGATGGATAAAGATCGACCGTTGACTTATGACAAATGGGTCCAGGGGCTGCTCAATGGACGCAGTTATGTAGGTGATGGGGCAAGTCATATCGAGCATTTCAAGATTAACGATTGTCAACTGGGCGAAAAAAGTGATTTGGGAGAGGTTAGCGAGTTAAGCCTTGAGGAACCTTCGAAGGTAGTCGTGTCGACCAAGGTCAATGCCTGGCTTCCGGAATCTCAAAGCGAGCAGGGGGCCGCAATTCAGAAGAGAAGGTTGGATGAAAAACCGTATTGGCATATCGAGCGAGCTCGCCTCGATAAAAGTCGAGATGTCAAGGTGGAGCTTATCGTGAACGGAGAGGTGCTAGAATCTAAGCCCATCACCGCAGATGGCCAATGGCGAGAGATTGCTTGGAATATCGATATCAAGGAATCGAGTTGGGTGGCAATCAGGATTTTCCCAACTCTGCATACCAACCCCGTTTTTGTGAAGGTTGGCGATAAGCCTGTAAGAGCCAATTCCAAGAGCGCGAAATGGTGTCGCGACGCAGTTGATGTCTGCTGGAATCGCAAGAAACCGCAAATCCGTCCAACAGAATTAGAGGATGCAACGAAGGCCTATCAAAAAGCTAGGGATTTTTATGATTTAGTCCTGAGGGAATGCGACGAAAAGCGTTAAGTCTGATGGGCTTAAGGACTTCTTCGTCGAGATTCGTACTTGTATTGATGGAACAGTGCGGATTGATGGAGCAGTCCGCGGGCTGACTGTGAGTTTGGAATTTGAGCTGGTTGTATACGTTAAGATTGCAGCAGTAATCTTTAATATGAATCAGCAGGAACATTGAAGGAAATCTATTGGCAGATCAAATGAATAATCTTCGAGATAAATTGTATTCGACGGGTGTGATCGCGGTTTTGGTGATTGATAGTCCGAATGATGCAGTACCTGTTGCTCGCTCTCTGTTAGCTGGAGGAGTGGATTGCATTGAGCTCACCTTGCGAACAGAGGCTGCTATGGAGTCCCTGAAACGCATTCGCCATGAAGTGCCAGAGATTGTGGTAGGAGTTGGGACGATTCTATCACCGCAACAAGTCGAAGCTGTGCATGAGGCGGGAGCTGCTTTCGGTGTTGCGCCTGGTATGAATCCGCGTGTGGTAGCCAAGGCGGCTGAACTCGGTCTTCCTTTCTCGCCCGGCGTGTGCACGCCAACCGATATTGAACTTGCCTTGGAACTGGGATGCCGAATCCTGAAGTTCTTCCCTGCGGAACCAAGTGGAGGTTTAAATTATCTACGCACCGTAGCAGCGCCATTTGCCCACTTGGGTGTCAAGTACGTTCCGCTTGGAGGCGTTAATGCGGGCAATGCAGAGGAGTATTTACGGGATCCAAATGTCTTAGCCCTGGGCGGATCGTGGTTAGGGCCGCGCGAAAGTATTCAGAAGCAAGAGTGGGCAAAGATTACCCAGCAAGCGGCAGCTGCCTCTGAGATCGTGCGACGTGTCAGGGGAGCGAAGTGATGAGTCGTATCGTCACTTTCGGGGAAATTATGGCTCGCTTAGCCACGCCCGGTTACAAGCGATTTCAGCAAGCGATGCCAGGGATGATGGAAGTTACCTTTGCTGGGGCAGAGGCATCCATTGCGGCTTCTTTGGCCTATTTGGGGCGTAGCTCAAGTTTCGTGACCGCCTTACCTAAGCACGCCATTGCGGATTCCTGTATCGCGGATTTGCGTTCGTTGGGAGTCGCCACCGATCACATCGTCAGAACGGATTCTGGCAGACTGGGGTTGTACTTTTTCGAACGCGGAATCAATCAACGATCGGCAAATGTGATTTACGACCGAGATGGTTCTGCGATTGCGTTGGCCGCTGAGAACGATTTTGACTGGGAAGCTATTTTTGAAGGTGCAGAGTGGTTTGTTATTTCAGGTATCACTCCCGCTATTTCACGCAGTGCGAGTGTTTTGTGTACGCGAGCTCTTAATGAAGCGGTGAAACGCGGTGTAAAAGTTGCCTGTGATATGAATTATCGCAGCAAGTTGTGGCAATGGGAGCCATCTTTGACACCACGTGAGCTCGCGACTCGCACGATGAGAGCCTTGATGCCCAAAGTAACTCTCTTTGTGGGTGGACGTGAAGATGCTGAGGAGATGTTAGGTATTCAGGGGATTGGAAGCCAGCCTCAGGATCTTGCTGAGCTTGCTCGGCTGATCGTGCAGCAATTTGCAAGTATTAAGCTTGTAGCCATGACGAGAAGAGAATCCGTAACCGCCTCGGATAATAAATTCGGCGGTATGCTGTATGTCGCTGAGAATGATCGAGTTAGTTTTTCTCCCCTGGAAAACGGTCAGCCAAGTCTCTACTCCATTTCTGATATCGTAGATCGATTGGGCGCAGGGGATGCGTTCACGGCTGGTCTACTCTACGCCCTAACTTCATCAGATTTAAAGGCCTCTGACGACGTCATCTCATTTGCTGTTGCTGCCGGATGTTTAGCGCATTCGATAGACGGTGATTTCAATTATGTTAGCCGGAGTGAGATTGAATCTTTGGTCGCCGGAAATTCGTCAGGCAGAGTTAGACGCTAAAGATATGGGCATCGTTAGCAAGAAGCACAAGCAAGCATCATTGTGCAGGCTTGTCGGCTTGTGGAGCATTGGTGGATGGATTGAGTTGCCGTTGGGCTTGTTTAAGTGCTCTGGTTACTATGCGATCCAAAGCACAGGCGAAATCGTTGCGGTTTTTCGCGGTGTAGGGTTGGGGGCCTGACAACTCCATACCTGCACCGCGTGCGTGGTCCATAAAGTCTCGTGCCGCTAAACGCGAACCAATATTACGGTCGTCATATTCGGTACCGCGAGGATCGAGTACGTAAACATTTTTAGCGACCAATTGCGAGGCGAGAGGTATATCCGCGGTGATCACGATATCTCCAGGGCTGGAGTGTTCTACGATATACTGATCGGCCACATTGGCTCCATCTCGTACAACAATTCCTCGGATCAAGCGACTCTTTTCTGGGAATCCAATGGATTGATTAGCGACCAGAATTACCTCAATCTCCAGTCTTTTGGACGTCTTAAAGATAAGCTCTTTCGTGTCACGGGGTGCAGCGTCTGCATCGATCCAAATTTTCATATCTCGCCTCTTGTTGTCACTGTTGATATTCGCGCTCAGATTCTTGGCCACGGTAATTCATTGCGAAATACACGAAGACCAGGAAAACCAACAGACTTAATCCGCCCCAGAATAGCCTCCAATTTATGCCGTTATCACTTTCACAAAAATAGAGCCATAGACCAGTAAAAAGGTAACCCAATAGGTTTCCTACCCCTGCAGTAAGCATAGACAATAGGGCTTGTGCACGCGTCCTCCAAGCAGCATCAATTCCTTTAGCAAGGTAAATTTGAGTGCTGATTTGAGTGAATGTATATGCCAGTCCATGTAAGGTGATTCCAGCAAGCAGAGGAATAGCAGTATCGAATGCATAAAGGCTGTAGCGCACAACGCCAAAACCCAGCCCCAGTAGGATCACCCACTTAAGCCGCCAATGGGTTAGTATTCCTCCAATCAGGAACATGATTCCCATTTCCGCAACTTGCCCCAGCGACATCAAAGCACTGATGCTTTGTAGTCCAAGATCACTGAGATGAGCTGGTGTGTACGGATAAAACGCTGCGAAGGGGACAGCTACCAATGTCGCTGTTAAAAAAATGACACGATGATCGTGATTTTTCAATAAGACCAAAGCATCTAGGCCAAATCTTTCTCGCAAAGTTAATTTAGAGACAGTGCCGTTTGAAGTGGTTGGACCAGGTGAGATGACAAAAGTAAATAGGATGAGAATGATCCATAAAGCTGCGCTGAGATAAAAAGATTTTGGGCTATTATCTACCTGCAGCAAGCTGACAAGCCAACATCCAGCCATCCAGCCCAGCGTACCTAGGGCACGGATGGAACCAAATTGACGTTGAGAGTTCGTCAGTCGCGAAAAGACAATCGAGCCACTAAGGCTGTTTGTTGGAACACTCATTAACGACTGTAGCTGAATTCCCAGCAAGATGAGCGACGGGGTAGCACCTGATTCTAATTGCCAGCCCACGATAGCTGCGAAGATGGCAGAGCCCAAACTTGTTAAGCGGAGAACCTTCAGCGGCGATAATGTTCGATCTGCCATCGCGCCGAAGAAAAGTGGCGATGTTAATGCCGCAATGGCTGCTGCTCCAAAAGCGAATGGAATCAGGCTGCGGAGATTCGCTGATTCTAGAATAGCTCCTAGTGGAACAAACCAGGCAGCGAGTGCCATGCCATGAAGAAATAGCATGGTCATTAATTCAGCTTTTTCGATCCAAGTTAAATCGCGTTGCACAGGATAGTCGTCGCAGGCTGCGGGGCGGAAAAATTAATCTATAAATGTTGTAGCAGTAATGGCCAGGATTGTTGAGGTCAAATGGCTCTGGAGGCTAGCCTTTCTGCCTGGTAGGACAGGGAACTTGCGGTTGAGTTGCGATAGTTTGTGGAAACTCGCCACTCAGCAAGAGAAGGTTTCGAGGATTCAGTTTTGCGAAGAATTGAGGTGCCCCTTCGATAGAGCCGTTTTCAAGGGTTGTTCGAGGCGAATGCGAATGCGATAGCTAGGAGCGTGGAGGGGAGTGATATTCTGAGCAAACTAAGTTGATTTGTACTAGATAATCCGTGTCGTTTCGGGGTAACTTGTGGGTTCCGAAATCGGCCATCAATAAACTGCAGTGAAAGAATTTCTTCTATGGTTCCGTCGAATGAGCGTGATGTTGTTAGTCAGCGATATCTTCCAGCGATCTGTTTAGGTCGTTTGGTTCGGCTTGGGATCTTTTGCCTTGTATTGACGGGGTCTCGAGAGGTTATCGCGCAGATAGACATTCAACGTGGAGAGATGGCGGGATATCTTCACGCCCCAACGGAAAAAGTTGCCGAGAGCTATGATGCTGGTTTTTCCATGTACGTCGCTGCGTGGCCACTGCTGAAATCATATCCAGGGTCACGTTTTCAGTCCGGCTTATTTGGAACATGGATGTTTGCCAAAAAGGATGAAGGGTTCACTGAGAAAATCTATTCCGACATTGAAGGAGGGCTGGGATGGTGGCGCGACACTCGATTTGCGACCGAAACCCCCAAGTTCATCATGGGGGGCGTTGCACGTAATTTTGTGGAATGGGCAAATGGTCCAGGTGCTGGAAAAGGTAGAGATTGGTCCAAACCGCAAGGTAAGTACGCGGTAATTCAATTGAGTCCAAATGTCTTATGGCCGCCAGATGGACTTAGTATGCAACAAGGGACTTGTGGGGAGTTAGTTGGTTATGGTTATTTAGCTTTACCACTTGCTGACGAGAAGAAGGTTACTTCAGGTAAGGAAGTTCCAACGGGGAATCAATGCTGGACCCTTTTTCTGAATACGAAAAATCTTAAGGGACCAGTCGCTTTCTTTGCTCCTTACTTTTGGTCTAAGCCAACTCTCGATGATCCCAAAGTTGTCGGAATGTTTTTAGACAGTCGACCTGCTGACCCGAATCGCGCCCTGCAAATGGAAACACAGCATATTCCAAGTGCACAGGCGACTGATTCCAAGGGTGTAACGTACGCACGTGTTGCTCCAACTTTATTTCCCAGCAATAACCAGCGCGAATCTTTGTTGGTTCACCAAGTCACCTCCTACAACAGATCAGCTTTGTGGGATTCCGTTTCGGCATGGTTGGCGGGGGGAAATGTAGCCACGGGAGAAATAGACCAAAATAGTTTGGTTGTCCATAAATTTCGCCAGCAAGGTGCCGCAGGTTGGAAAATATACAGCGACGGGACGACCAAGGAGGAAAAGGATGGCGTGAAGTGGAATGCTTTTGCCACAAGAAGCGTTTCGGATACGACCTTCGGCTATAAATGGAACTCGCAATGGGTGAAGGAGGAGCAGCAGGCAGGGCAAACCGTAGTCCGCTTACCAGAGTACTTCAAACTGGTGAATGCTGGAGAAAAAGCGATGGAGTGGACTCCTGTTTCCGCTGCCGAGGTTCCTGCAGAAACGGGGCTGGCAGAAGTAGACTTCGGTTGGAAAAGACCGGCAGAAATCGAACCTTACGAAACGCCACAGGAAGCGGATAGCAGTTGGAAAAAACCGGGGCCTGCCGCCGGTCCATTCAAGGCAGTCGTTGGTGATGGTAGTACGGTTACCTATTATTGGTACCGCTTTGCCGATCAGCCATCGATGCTTAATGCTGACTTAACGGATGAAGAACGAGAAAAGATGCAACGACGAATTGAAATGTTGCATCGTAGTTGGACAAAAGAGCGAGAGTATTTGCCACCACCTGCTGTTGGAGAGCTTGCCTCGGTCGATCCAGCATTGGTTGTCTCACCGCCAAAGGGTCTTGAGATTGGGTATGTTCCGATTGTCACATTCCAAGAGAAGTCTAATTAAAGAGAAAATAGCTGAGCATTTCGCAATTCGATCATTCATTCGATGATTGTCGATGTGATTGATTCGGCTCGTTTTTTGGCTCCGACGGTATTCTCGGAGATGACGCGAATCGAGTGTATTAAACTCTCAACACCTGCTGACATTTCCTCCACTGAGGCCGCTTGCAGACCTCGCCTCACGTTTCGTTTAACCCGTATGCCGGTAGGCTAGGTCTGCTACCGTTTGAGTCCACATTCGCCAGCTTCCCCCGTCCTACCTCTGCCAGCTTTGAGACTCGAGCTCGGAGAACCAAGAGATCCGATGGATATCTAGTTTGAGCTCAAGCTGTAGCAGACCTCGCCTCACGTTTCGTTTAACCCGTATGCCGGTAGGCTAGGTTTGCTACCGTTTGAGTCCACATTCGCCAGCTTCCCCCGTCCTATCTCTGCCAGCTTTGAGACTCGAGCTCGGAGAACCAAGAGATCCGATGGATATCTAGTTTGAGCTCAAGCGGTAGCAGACCTCGCCTCACGTTTCGTTTAACCCGTATGCCGGTAGGCTAGGTCTGCTACCGTTTGAGTCCACATTCGCCAGCTTCCCCCGTCCTACCTCTGCCAGCTTTGAGACTCGAGCTCGGAGAACCAAGAGATCCGATGGATATCTAGTTTGAGCTCAAGCTGTAGCAGACCTAGCCTCACGTTTCGTTTAACCCGTATGCCGGTAGGCTAGGTTTGCTACCGTTTGAGTCCACATTCGCCAGCTTCCCC
>JAUMAI010000468.1:0-10332 GCA_032116775.1 Pirellula sp.
GGGCGAGCCCATGTCAGCGGTTGATCATCGATCTTGGCACCCGAGCGTCCTGCACGGTCGTCGACGTGGCTTTATGCCATGTTGACGGGTTCATGGTGGCCTAGCTGTCCATGTGTTCCGCTGACATGGGCCGAGCCCATGTCAGCGGTTGATCATCGATCTTGGCACCCGAGCGTCCTGCACGGTCGTCGACGCAGCTTCATACCATGTAGACGGGTTCATGGTGGGCTAGCTGTCCATGTGTTCCGCTGACATGGGCCAAGCCCATGTCAGCGGTTGAGCATTGATCTTGGCACCCGAGCGTCCTGTACGGTCGTCGACGTGGCTTTATGCCATGTTGACGGGTTCATGGTGGCCTAGCTGTCCATGAGCAACCGCTGACACGGGGCGGGCCCATGTCCGCGGTTGCTCTGTCTTCTTCAACGCAGAGCAGTGCCGCCGCGCCACGTAAGGCTGATATCATGTTAAAAGAATGATTAAAAATATTTTAAACCCGCCACGAGTGGGCTTGGCAGGTCCCCGTAACTTACTGCGGAAGTTATCATAGAAAAAGTAAGCTCTTGTGACCTTCGGTAAGAAAGCCTGATCGATGAAAAACGTTTTCCGTAGAAGTCTATTGGCCTTGGCATTTGGTGTTACTGCTACAACAACCTTCGCCCAGACTGATCCCATCAAAGAATTACAAGAAACAGCCATCAAACAAAACAAAGCGGAATGGGGATACTGGGGACCGAATCCCGAGAAATACTCTAGTTGGACAAGCCATAGCAATCGTCTGATCCCCGTTTACTCTTATGGAATCAACCTTGATTCCGTGAAGGGTGAGAATAGCATCTATCGAAATGCGGATCGTTTGGCGAAGTTATATGGCCATACTCCTACGGAGACAACAAATCCCAAAGCTGCCTATTTCGATCAGTCGGATATTTATCATTTGCAGAAATTAGCCATAGCCAACGGCAAGAAAAAGATTGTGCTGATGGTATTTGATGGAATGGATTGGCAAACCACGAATGCCGCTGCCATCGCACGCAGTGGCAAACCTTATTCCGAAGGTAAAGGTTCTGGGCTAAGTTTTCAGGACTATCAATATAGCGGCGTCACTTCAGATTATGGCTACATGGTCACTAGCCCTGCTAATGAAGGGACGAACGTCAATGTTGATGACCAGAAGGTCACCAAGCGAGGTGAGATTCTAGGAGGATATGCTTGGGAAGTTATGGGAGAATTCCCCTGGTCCAAACCAACTGATGCGGATTATCCGATAGGGAAGGGGAAGCCTACCCATGCCTACACGGATTCGAGTTCTTCGGCGAGTTCTATGACTGCGGGCGTTAAAATCTATAACGACAGCGTGAATGTCGATACCTTTGGTCGTCCAGTGGTGACCCTTGCACATCAATTACAGGAGCAGGGATTCGCCATTGGTATCACCACAAGCGTCCCCATATCCCACGCAACACCAGCGTGTGCCTATGCAGTCAATGTTCATCGTGATGATTACCAAGACTTAACCAACGATTTAGTAGGCGTCCCATCCGTATCTCATCCAGGCGGCTTACCAGGAGTTGACGTGCTGATCGGTTGCGGCTGGGGACAGAACAAGGAAACAGATGGGGCTCAAGGAAAGAATTTCGTTCCCGGCAATCGCTGCCTAACTCCGGCAACACTCGAAGCGATCGATGAAAGCAAAGGCGGAAAGTACGTCGTCGTACAGCGAACCTCAGGCCAATCCGGTAAAACTCTTTTGCAATCGGGCACTCAGAAAGCAATTCAAACCAATAAACGACTGTTTGGATTCTTTGGTACTACCTACGGTCATCTACCATTTCAAACAACGGACGGCAAATTTGACCCAACCATTAGCGAAGGGGCTATAAAAGGTAAAATTGATACTGAGGTTTATACAACAGAAGACCTAAACGAGAATCCAACGCTCTCCGATATGGCAACTGCTGCCCTCGATGTGCTCAATGCAAAGAGCGATCGTTGGTGGCTGATGGTAGAAGCAGGGGATGTAGATTGGGCTAATCATGCCAACAACATCGACAATTCGATTGGTGCGGTATTCAGCGGTGCCGACGCATTTACAACCATCACGAAGTACTTCGAGGAACACAAGCTTTGGGATGATGCGATTATTATCGTGACCGCTGATCACGGACATTATTTTAACCTCACAAAACCTGAAGCTCTTGTTCCCAAAAAACAATAAGCGGGACCGCGGACATGGGCTCGCCCCGTGTCCGCGGAACTCATGCACAGCTAGCCCGCCATGACCCCGTCTACATGGCATAAAGCCAAGCTGTCGCCCAAGCAGGTCATCAAGATACCAAGATAATCATATCAACCGCGGACATGGGCTCGGCCCGTGTCCGCAGAACTCATGGACAGCTAGGCTATTCTCGGCTAAGACGATCCACATCACGGCGAGTTAGGTCTGGGAAATCAGTAAAAGCTCCATCGACTTTTAACTGTTCAAACAACACCTCGTGAAGAGTTTCTATATCGCTGGCCCAAGTAGGTAACTGGTCCGCACGAATCGTATAGGGATGAATTACCAAACCTGCTTCTCGGGCAGCTTCGACCAAGCCATTGGAACGGACCTCACCTTTTCCAGACACCTCAACCAGCGCCGGAATCGCGGGCCCGACTCCTTTTGCATAACTCGCTATTTGCCGCATTACTTTCTTGGCATCAACCTCGCCACGTGGCAATCCACCCATCAGTTGCACTAATGGTAATGGACACTGAGTCCCGCTTAATCTTTTTAACTCTTCCGCTTCAAAGCATTGAATAAAACATTTACTGTCAGCTTTGTCATATCCAAATTGTTTGAGTACTTGCAGCACACCGTCCCCCATATGCTTGCCTGTTTCTTTCAGATGAAAAGCTGGGGCTTTCAATTCAACATAAACACCGACCTCGCGCTGCAACGTAGAATTCAGCCCCTGGATCAACTTCAATTCATCCTCCAGACGCATGATCTTTTGTCCGAAACCTCCAGGAAACCTTCGGCTTTCACCTCGGCCAGCATTTCTCTCTCGAGCGTTCAGCTGTTGGATCTCCTGCCAATCAAAGTCGATAGCGTAGAACCGCCCATCCGTTCTTTTCCGATCAGGGAATATATCAGCTACATCGGACACCTGATCCAAGTGAATGTCATGCATAACTACGGGAACACCATCTTTAGTTAGCACTACATCCTGCTCGACGTAGTCTGCACCTTGAGCGATTGCGAGTACCTTTGCCCCTTCGGTATGTTCAGGCAAATAACCACTCGCTCCACGATGTGCGATAACAATTGGCTCCGCGGTAATGGCGTAACCGGCCAGCATTAAAAATGCAGCCCCAAAAAAGAATAACTGCCTGACAAACCTGGGGTAGCTGTTCGAATACATTTGCAGCTCCTACTCAATCACCACAGCGATAAACAGCACGATCGTTATCTGATCAGGGATCTTTGCGAGACCTGCAGATTTTAGAATTAGCTGGCTATCTCACCGTGAAGCTGAGATGAATTTTCCACTAAATCTCGTCGTTTGAATAATTTCCCGAAGAATGCAAGAAGATCCATCGTCAGTGCGAATAAGGTGGGAACATAAACCAAAGTGACGATTGTCGAAACGGCCAAGCCTCCCAACAAAACGCTCCCTAAACCGCGATAAAGCTCACTACCTGCTCCGGGAAACAAGACCAGAGGTAAAAGCCCTAGAACGGTCGTTAATGTTGTCATGAAGATCGGGCGAATACGACTGCTCACGCTCTCGACGATTGCTTTTTCTCTCGATAGCTTGCCTTCTCTCATCAAGCCTAAAGCTTGATCGACAATCAAAATCGGGTTGTTGACGACAGTACCGATCAGTATCACGAATCCGAGCATTGTGATCACATCGAGCTGCTGTGGTGCTTGTCCAGTATAGGCTAGGTAATAACCCAAGAGTTTTAATCCCAACAAACCTCCAACAGCTCCCAATGGCACACTTAACATGATCACCAGCGGATAACTCCATGATTCAAAGAGCGCGGCCATGAGCAGATAGGTAATTAAAAGAGCGAGCAATACATTCCATCGCAACGCTTCCCAAGTATCACGTAGTTTGTCTGCAGCTCCACTTAAGGTAGCACGATACCCGCCATTGAATTCCCCTTGCTCCTGTAGCGGTCGAATGATTTGATTTTGAATGACCTCAAGAGCATCCTGTAACGCAACCGTTTCGGGGGGCGATATTTCGATCGTAATCGAGCGTTGTCTTTCGCGATGATTGATCTGTTCAGGACCGCTGGAAAGTTTTACTTCTGCAATCGTTGAGAGTGGTACTAATTGTCCACTTGGTGTAGCGATGGGAAGATTATTGAGGTCTTGCGAATGCTCCACCGCTTTTTCGCTGGCCATAATCGAGACATCGATTTTATCACCGCCGAGGTAATAGTCGGTCGCGTACGCACCGTCCACCATGGCGTTGACGGCATAGCCAATCATTGTCGCATCGAGCCCGAGATCCCTGCTTTGAACCAACCTCGGAATCACATGGAGTTCAGGGCTTGATAGATCGAGACTCGGAATAGGTCGCGCCTGCGCCTCTGGTAGTATCTCTTTCGTTTTTCGCAAAATCGTGCCACCGATTTTCACCAGCTGTTCAATTTCCGGCCCAGTAATTTCTACGTCAATCGCTCGGCCTCCCGAGCCTCCACGCTCGAACAGACTGGACTGACGGCCGGTGACTAAGGCTCCGGGGATACTATCTTTAAATTCCCGAATCATCGGGACTAACTCGGCTGCCTTCTCGGGATCGGCGGAGCGCATTCCGATGAAGATCGATCGACCACGAGCCGAATAAAAGAAATCGCTAATGATCGGATATTTTAATTCCTTCGCTTTCGGATCATCAGGATTGGTATTCCAGTAAGGTTCGAGAGAACTCTCGACGTATGCACCGAGGTCAAGTAATTGCTCGGTACTATAGCCAGGTGGAGGAAGTATCGTCGCAAAAACTAAATTGCGATTACCCGATGGAAGATATTCAACTTTTGGCCACAACTGCAGACTGACGACAACTGAAACGGCAGTGATAGCACCTGCAACAAATAACCTCAGCAAAATCGAGCGTTGAATCATTCGATTCAGCGAATCGATCGCCGAACTGAATAATCCGGCTATCGCCGACAAACAACGGACGAGCCATGACTGGCGTTTGGCCGCTGCTGTATTGATCTTTTGGCCAGGTTCTTGTGAGACCTCATCGAGAGTAATCGTCAAATCTGAAGTGTCGGTCAGCAAGCGGGCGGTTGCTGTCGGTATCAGAGTGATCGACACGACCAGCGACAAACCAACGGCAGCGCTGATGGCAATCGCGATGTCACGGAATAATTGCCCCGCTTCTTGCTGCACAAACAGAACCGGCAAAAAGACCGCCAAGGTTGTTAGTGTGGAAGCTAGAACAGCACCCCAAACTTGATTAGCACCATCGATAGCAGCCTGAATCGGTGGCTTCTTGTAAAGCTGGTAATGTCGATAAATATTCTCCAGTACGACAATAGCGTTATCCACTAACATCCCGACAGCAAAGGCAAGTCCTGCCAGCGATATAACGTTCAACGACCGGCCGAGCACATACAGAACCAAAAAAGTGCCGACAATACTTACAGGAATGGCAATACCAATCACCAGAGCTCCACGGGCGTACCAAAAACCAATCGCCAACACGAGCAGAAGAGTCAGTGCGAAATACTGGGGATTTAACCAAGTAGCCGCCAAAGTAGTGACGACAATCAAAGGAATAACGATGAGTGTTCGTGCATTGAGGTGTAAAAACAAGAGCAGGGTGATCATCGTCAGTGCACCACCAACGATGATATTCTCGTTGACTAACTGGACAGCCGAATTGATGTATTCGGTCTCATCGTAAACTTGGATCAATTCTAGGTTCTTGGGTTTTAGTAAATTCTCGTTTAGTTCAGCGACGGCTTGTTTAAGTCCCGCCATCACTTCCAAAACATTCGCGTTCGATTCCCGAATTGCATTGACGGAAATACTCGCTTCGCCATATCGACGCACCACTCCAGCGAGCTTCTTGTACCCTAGTTCTACTCTCGCCACATCACGAACATAAACGGGAACACCATTTTGCATTGTTATCAGCTGGTCGGCGATTTGCTCTGGGCTGCTATATCGACTTAGGGTCCGAACGATATAGCGTCTCTTACCTTCGCTGTAGTCTCCACCGGACACATCAAGATTCTGTCGCTGCAATACAGTGCGTAGCGAGTCAATCGTTAAGCCGCGAGCAGCCATCTGTTCAGGATCGACGACGACTCTCAGCTCATCTTCCCGGCCGCCATTGACATTCACATTGGAAACACCCTTAACGCGTTCCAGACGCGCCTCGATATTATCCTCCGTAAATCGCAGTAGGTTGGAGATGTCAGGGTAAGTTGGTAGCAGGTACGATAATTCAGGCTGCTTTTCCACTAACTTCTTTAGCCGATAGATCATCAATCCCGGCTGCCAAGCGCTGGAGACGAACTCCAAGTCAGATCGCAACTCGGGATGATCAATCATCGCCTTATCAATGACCTTTTGATCGGGTCGAGCTGGCGATAACACAAAATAAGCGATTGGTCGATCCGAAGCACTGCTAGTGCTCAGCACAGGTTGATCTGCTTCGATAGGATACTCGCGCACCTGTTGCAATCGACTGTTTACTTTCAGAAGAGCTTTCTCCATGTTCGTACCAACCTCAAACTCCAGGTTGATACGCGAATTCGAATCAGCCGATTCGCTCGACATGCGTGTCACACCTTCGACACTCTTGAGTTGTTCCTCTTGCTCCTGAGTGATCTCTCGTTCCACTTCCTGCGGGCTCGCGCCAGGCCAGCGAGTTTCTACGGAGATGGTCGGAGTTTCCACCTGGGGAATCAATTGCATCGGCAAACGCATCAAGCCGACGACTCCAAACAGAATGACCAATAAGGCACCAACGGAAACCTTAACGGGATTGCGCACGCACGCTTCGATGAGGTTCATCGTTTCAACCTCCCTCGGTGACTGGTGCGTCAGTTACGCCGGATTCTGACACGGCGGGACGTGCTGTGGTTGGCTGAGCTACTGCACCTACTTCGGCAGCCTCGATGACTTTACCAATCTTAACCGTTTCCCCATCACGTAAGCGTTCATTTCCGAAAACCGCCAATGCATCGCCCGCCTCAATTCCAGACTGCGCCTCGATCCAACTTCCTTGAGAGACCCCCACCTCAATTTTGACGCGTTGTGCTTTGCCATCCTTGATTCGCATCACTTGATTTCCAACCTGCCCCAGAACGAGTGCATCCTTCGGTATGAGAATCGCCTCTTTCGTTGGACCAATCGGCAATGAGCAACGCGCAAGCATACCTGGCTTCACGAGGAAACCGCTTTCGATGCGCTGATTTTCTAGACGAACCCTGACAGGAAAGGTTCGGCTACGGGTCTCTGCTTCCGGCACAATAGCAATAACTTTGCCAACTAGTGGCTCTTTAATATCAGGTAAAGCATCAAACTTGAGGGGTGCGGGATCGCCACTTCTGATGAAACGTATAAAACCTTCTGGCACATAAACTTCAACGTCGACGTGATTGATTTCAATGATCTCGGCAACAGGTGCACCTTGCTGCAACCAATAGCCACTCTCGGTTAACTCGCGGATGACAAAGCCACTAAATGGTGCACGAACCGTATATTTCGCCAAACGATCCTCGAGTAGTGCGACAATATTTTCCTGCTGCTCAAGCTTCGCTTCTGCCTGTGCAATCCGTTCGGGTCGTGGACCTAACTCGACCAAACGCAACCCCTCCATGGCCTCACTAACCTGCTCGTCACCCGCATCGAGCATGGTAAGACGTTCCAAGCGTTTCCTTAAAAACTCGCGTCGAACTTCGGCAGCAGCAACTCGACTTTTGGCTTGTGCAATTTCTTGCGGCAACGCTCCGTTTCGCAACTCGGCTAATTCCGCTTGACGGAGCTTGTATTCGGCACGCGCGGCAGCCAGTTCCAGCTCCAATGTTTTGGTGAGCAACTGAGCAATCGGCTCACCCTCTTTGACCTCAGCACCGACTTCGACATTGAGAGACACCACGCGACCATCTACAGCACTTCCGACGATAGTACGTCTGGACGGAATCGCGGTTCCTACGAAATCGGATGTTTGCACGACTGAACCAACAATCGCTTTGGAGATATGAACCAATGGTGGTTCAGGCGGCTTGGGCTGGGCCAATACTTCGCCAGTTGCCCAAAGACAAACCAGTAGGAGCCACAAACCGTAACGGCTCATCTCCCGCTGGTAATTCCGCAAGTCTTGACTTCTCTCGAGCATCAATTTGCCTATTTTAAGAAGGGCATTTTTAAAGAGTTCAATGCTCACTCTTTAAAGAACAACTACCTCAATGCACATCGGGAACAGTGAGGTAGTTGAGAGCTATAAATCTAAAATCAACGAATCACTTCGCGAAATCTGCAGGATGCAAATTGCGCGATGGCCAGTACTTCGGATCGTTGCGGAAACCGAAAAACGTAGGCTTGAATTCACCCACAATGCTTACGTTCAAATCAGGCTTAATTTCTTTCTCAAGCCCTACTCCCCACAAACAAGCATTGGTGATCAACCGTCGCAGGCCTTCGCTTTCCAAGTCGATCGATGCTCCCATCGTGGTACAAAACACTTTCGCCTCTTTACCTGAAGGAACCTTCGCGGTGCGCACCCAAGCTAAAGGCATCATCGGATTGTTTCTCTTGTCGGCAACAGGCTCATCGGCGGGCTTCATACCTTTGAGTATTTGCCCATCGAGTAGAACCTCGGCACCTTTCGGTAGGTTGACGATTCCATAGACGTCGGTTGGCCCCCAGACATCTTTAACACCTCGCAAGACAGGATGTTCCTTACCTTTTGCATTAACCACGCCACGGGTGCTTTCAGAACCATGATTACCATGATGGCTGATCCATGTATCACCCAAGATTTGACCACCAAATCCACCTTGCCAATCCTTGCTGCCCCAGCTGTACTTGGCGTATTTGCGGTCCGCTGGAATGTTGAAAGCATGCGTCGCTGTTCTTAGACCAACGACCGGCTTGCCAGCGTTGACATATTCATCGATGTAGTCCATCTGCCAGTCTGGCAAGTTACGGAAGCGAGTAAAGATCACCATTAAATCTGCGGTCTGCAGATGGTGTAGGCCTGGAATATTGCTACTGTAGTTTGGATCGATGATCCCACTATCAGGATTGATCGCAAATAAAACGGTGCACTTGAAGCCATGATGCTTCGACAAGATCTTCGCTAATTGAGGCAAAGCTTCTTCCGATCGATATTCCTCATCTCCAGAAATTAAAACCACATGCTTGCCCTTGCCGATCCCTTCGCCACCTTCAAAGGTTAGCCAAGGTGTCGACTCACTACGCAACGGCCGATACCAGATGTTACGAAAGCGTGTTGTGTTACCATGATCTTGCAACAACAGTGGCCCGACAGGATCGTGTGGAGAATAGGGATGAGTTTCTTGATGTGCCATCGGCCCGATCAATTCACGGGCATGTTGAACCAGCACACCGTTTAAGAAAACAGTTGCTTTAGCTGGCTTAACAACTTTGCCAGCAGCAAAACGAGGTGCTTCCCAAATAATGTCATAGGTTTGCCATTGTCCAGGAGCACGAGCCGCATTGACCTGAGGAGGGTATTGGCCGTAGATCGAAGACAACTGACCATCGGCATAGGTATCGTTATTGAATGAATCGAGGACTTGAATCTCGTAGCGTCCCATGATGATGACACCGCTATTGCCACGTCCTTGTCCATTGCCATCAACTTTTTCTGGTGTGGCGAATTCGAGATGCAACTGACAATCACCGAACTGCTCACGAGTAAAGATGGAACCACTGCCTGGCTTTACTTCCATGTATCCGTTTTCGACTTTCCAAGGAGCTGGTACGAATGCGTCATCTTTTTGTCCCACTGCCCAACTATCAAGATTCTTACCATCAAACAACACCACAGCATCGGCAGGAGGTTGTCCCGGCTGATCTGCTGGTTTAACGACTCCAGGACGAGGCCGAAACTTATCATGGACCCGCCAAGGCTGACCAGGAAGCATCGGAGTTTCGGTATATCCTTGCGGTGGCCCTGGGGGCGACTGTGCGAGCAAGGAGAGGTTGGTGGTAAGTATGAAACTCACCATCGCACAAAACAGTGATACGCTAAGCCCTAAGCGCGCTAGTGATTTCCACGCACATGATACAAAAGCAAGTCGCATGCTATTTCCTCGAGAGCCGAGAGGGGTGGGATGTAAAAACGACTG
>JAUMAI010000469.1:0-367 GCA_032116775.1 Pirellula sp.
CACCACGATATACTCGAATTGATCCACCGCTTCATCTATCAGACTACGCGAGTTGTAGCTTTGGATCGAGCAGAATAAATGATCGCGTTGACCAGGTTCGTTTCCATCAACAAGCAGATCCCCAAAGTTCTGGTCGCGCACCACGCAACGAAACGACGCCAGGGCTTGATTGAGGATTTCTTTGCGGTGAGCAATGAACAGTAACCTTGGCTTTCTTCCAAGTTGCTGTGCTACTCGGGCGTAATCAAACGCTGCGATCATCGTTTTGCCGGTGCCCGTTGCAGCGACTACGAGGTGGCGATGTTTGTTCTGGACCTCGCGTTCAGCAGCGATGATGTCGAGAATCTCTTCTTGGAATGGAAACGGA
>JAUMAI010000469.1:377-2069 GCA_032116775.1 Pirellula sp.
CGAAGTTGATCGCGGTGCCCGCATCCGTCGCAACGTAGCGTTCCCTTTGAATCGCCTGACGCAGCCTTGGAACAGCTTGCTCATCGAACGCTTGGAACTCATCGTCTTGCCAATAGGTCTCAAACGTTCCTGTGACCTTGTCCCAGAGATACGGCAGTTCGTACTGGCTGATCTTGGTAGTCCATTCGAGTCCCTCAGACAGCGCCGCGTTCGACAAGTTCGCTGAACCAACGTAGGCGTTACTGAAGCCTGTATTCCGATAGAACAGATAAGCCTTTGCATGCAACCGCGTTCGTTTGGTGTCATAGCTGACGCGAACTTCGGTTCTGGGTAATTTTCGCAACACTTCCACCGCCTTCGGATCAGTCGCTCCCATATAGCTTTTCGTAATCACACGAATAACAGGCTCATCGCCAGCGAATCGCTCCGACAGCTCACGTAGATTGTCCAGCAAGACTCGCAAGCCACTCCATTTGATGAATGAGCAAAGGATGTCAACACGATCGCACGTCGCGATCTCTTTGCGGAGTTGGCTACCCAAACTCGCATCCAATCTCGTTCCAGTGAACAGAGATGAGCGTGAAAGCGGACTGTCAGGGCGATCTCTAGTTGTCGCATCCACAGTTCGATGAATTGCCAGCAACCGCTGCAATGGCGTGGCGATACTAAAGCCATCGGACCTCTGATCGTTTAAGACTTCCGTAAGCGTTCCCACGATCCGTTCAACCAACTGCCGCTGTTTCTCGGCGGCATCCGAACCGCGATGCAAAGCCAAGCTCGAAGCAATCAACCGTTCTAAATACTGAGCCAGAACCGAATGCGACTCCTCCGAGTCCACCAGCGCGAGCGTTACCAAACGCGGATCGCCCAGTCGTGCAACTTCCGCCTCAATAGCTTTTGTCAGTAAATGGTCGTATAGCCCCGGTTCCACTAGTTCACAGTCCCTTCAATAGAACTTAATGCGTAACTTCACGATCGCGCATAACGCGGTTCTTGACCAAGTCAGCCGCCTTGTAGGCCGTTCCCCCCATTCGCCCGGATCGCTTGTTACGCGCCGGTTTACGGCCGCTATTCTGCTGCGACCGAAGTGCGCCCGCTACGAGCGGTCTCGATTGGCCGACTGAAGAAGCGACTTCACTTCATCCACTTCGTAACAGGGTGTTTTCATGTGCAAGACTGCGTGGCAGTTCGGGCAAACCGGAACAAGATCTTTTTGTGGATCTACTTCGTAAGGTCCATCTTGCTCGGATATTGCTTTAACGTGGTGCACATGAATAAAGTCCCTGGCTATCTCGCCGTAGACTTTAGCGAAATCAAAGCCGCATATTGCGCATGCAGTCCCATGAAAAACAATACACGCTTGTCTTGCCTTCCAATTGCGCTCGTATGCATCGACCATAACTTGCGTCTTTCCACCTTCGATAAGAATTTCTTTCGGTGGGTCTTCACCTGGATTGGTAATGGTGCCAACAGGAATTCGAACATCGACGAGAGACTTCACAAACTCAGGATACTGCTCCGGGGAAAGAGACTGCTTGACCTGGCTAAACGATTGAAACCTTGGCCAGATCGATTTCATCTTTAGCACATTCATTGGGCTAAACACTTTGATCGATGGAGGCAGAAACGACAAAGATCCTGAATATTCTCCCAGCGGTGCTTTGAACTTTTTAGATGACAAGAGAACTGCCG
>JAUMAI010000470.1:0-6043 GCA_032116775.1 Pirellula sp.
TGAGTGTGAATCAACGATTGAGGCGGGACGTACGTTGAGTGTAAAAGGGGTGACGCCCCTGGCTGGCACGCTAACCTTGGATGTCGTCTATCGCCGTGATCGTGTACCAGAGGCTGCCAAAGAAAAGCTTCTCCAAGAAAAACAAAAGAGTGGTGCAGCCGGTGACGTCCCTGCACAGCAAAGTGGTGCCGATCGAAAAGAAATCTATGATCTAGCCAATCAATCAGTTGTTGTGCACCGAGTAATAACGGTCCAACCAGGGAAGTTTTCGACCGAGCTCGAGATACCTGCTGATATTAAAGGGGCGTGCAGTATCCGAGCCTTCCTGCAAGGTGAGCAAGCTTGGGGATTGGGTGGAGCGGATCTGACCGTTCGTTCGAAGAAAAACTCGTCATCACGCTAATGAGCTCGGACCAAAAAGAGCATATCCTCCGCTTGTCTAGCGAAAGATATGCCCGCTGGTGAAGTGCTGGCGATTTCCGTAATCAGCGACCGATATTGAATGAGTAGCGTCCGTTACGAGTCTGAATAGAGCCTTGAAAGTTACTACCGCCACGGTTTATTTCGATACCGGGAGCGACGTTGTAGCTGTAACCGTAATTGCCAGGAAATGGTCGATAGTAGTAAGTCTCTGTTCGTCCATAACGGTAGTCATCATGATAGCGATGGTCGTCATCCCAATCTCGATCGTACGGGTCGTGAAAGTGATCTCGATCACAATCTAGCGGAGCGTGAGAGCGTCGCATGGCAAGTTGGAGTTCTGTGACCCGACGTGCCAGATGATCAGCTTGGGCTCGCAATGAATGGTCATTTCGTCGTCGCAGTTCTGTTTGTACGTTGGTTTGAACTCTGTTGTGAAGTGTCGTCAATTCACTAAACAGATACTGAACTTCGCTGGGACGGGCATGGTCGAAACGGAGTACGTCGATTAACTCTCCCGCAACCCTCTCAAGTCGAACGGCATAGTCAATGGAATAACGATTGGCATTGAGGCGTTCGAGGCGACGCCTCAGCTCTCGAGCTGCAGTTTCAACAGTTCGGGCGGGGCCCACGGCGCGATCCCAATCGCCTGCGACAACCGACGAGCCGATGTTTGTGAATGCTCCCAATAATCCAACTAGCAGCAACCAGTGTGTTTTTCCCCGCATGGCCTGGGTCCTCCCTAAGTAATTCTGGTGGGGGTAACCTCGCCGAGAGAGCTCTTGCAGGAGCTGGTTCGGAAACACTCAGAACCATCGGTAAGGTTGTGACCTAACCTGATTACGAATCTCATGCCAATTGCGTCGCTTTTTCGCGAATGTGTTGTAAGTGCTTTATTTTCAGGCTGTTATGGTTTGGTGATCAGTGGAAGCCTGCGGCGGTAAGAAATTTATTTGTTTGGGGATGTAGTCGATTTGATTTCGTTCTGTTGCGTTTTCGCGTCATCTTTAGGGGCTGGGGGATCTACGAGCGTCAGCACCAAGCGAACTGGTGTTTGTTCCGGCGGAATGCGATCGGTGTAGGCGGCAAAAAGGAGCGACGAATTGGCTTGGCTGCTACGTACCGGCAGATCGAGGGTCGCAGTCGTAAAGTTGGAAACGCAGATTAGATCACCGCTTTCAGCCAAATACTGCTCCGTTCCGGTATCCGGGTCTTTCCACATGCCGCTTCCAGCGAAGACCCAGTCCATGTCAAGGGTCTTTTGGGTGCCGACTTCGCGAACCCAACTTTGCGCCGGGACTCGCTTCTTGTCCCCTTTCTCGTCGACGTAGAGAATTTCGATTTTGATCACGGAGCCATGTGCGGGCGCGTAGGTCGGTTCAAACTTGACAGGACTACCCGGTTTAGCACCAATCGCGAGCAAGCCAGCGTGAACGTATTGGGCCTTGGTAAGCAAACCGATTACCGACTCATGCTCCTTGGTGCCGGCTGGGCAAGCAAACATTTCCAATTGCCCAATTCTCAAGGCGACGTAGCCATCGACAACCAGTCGTTTATTCTTCGGATCGATCCAGATTCGCGCATCTTGGGCCAGCCTTTTCATGCCTGGAGGAGGGCCAAAAACTCGGGCAACCTTTTGCTCTAGTGTGGTTTTCTTGGGCCAAGCTTGGGACGTGGACTCATCGGTTGCTGAATCTTTTACAGCATCTTTTGCGGTATCTTTTTCTTGGCCAGCAGATGGTGAAATATCTCCAGATTCTTGCCCTTCTGTGGCTAATTCGCCACTGTTTTGTTCGCCACTGTTTTGTTCGGGGGCTGGGCTTGGTTGGCGGGCAGGTTGCTCTTCCTGAGCCGGCAGAGTTCCTGGAGAGCTTAGGGCAAGTAGCAGGAAGGTCACCGAAGCCAGGAGTTTCGATCGACCGAAACCGAGTCTCTTCTCAAGGTTGCTGCTCGGCGATAGATGGCTACAAAGCTTGGGCATTGTTTGTCTCTCCATGAACAAATGCGTACCTTCGACGCCTTTATTGTATCGTTTGCGGTATACCGCCGAAATGGTACGCACTGCTGTTCACTTAGTTCCAGTTGATCGAGCCGCTCATTTGGACCCGATTAGATTCCCCTAGGCTCTAGCGGTTGAGCGTTAAAATCAGCAAAATGGACAATCTGGAAGGTTCTTGGTTCTAAGCAGTAGAAAGCAACGCCGAATGTCAACTCAACAAAAGCCGAGGGATAAATCGAAAAGTCGGGCCGAGGCGGGCAGGCAAAAAGATCTTTCCAAGGTCGAGCGAAAGGGGGCCGCCAAGATCGAGGCCGAACCCTTGACTGTCTGGCTGAGTCAGTGTGATTTAAGACAAATTCAAGGCGCCAAGAAATCACCGCAGAAAGCCGCTGGTAAGAAGGATTTGGCGTTTAAGCAACTTTCCTGGACTTCGGAACGTTTGCAGGAATTGTCGTGGGGAACAAACGCATTGCGTTTGCCTAAATTCGAGAAACTACTGACCAAACTGCAGCTTATTGTCGAACAATCCGCGGGGAACGACGCGCCGGTGGCGGGCGATGTATCTGATCTAGAGTGGGTGTTTCACGGCGAGGCACCACCGATCTTGACTCCAGAGACCCTGCTTGGGTCGGTGGCCATCGCCACTTGTTGGCCCTATCTCGTCGGCTTGCTCGATGATGAGTTTCTCGAGCATCTGCGGCATGGCTGGATTGACACCTTAGAATTGGCAACTCGGCTTCCCGCCGAAGATGTCGATATGGTGAGTTGGCTTATCGCCCACGTTGAGTTGCCACTGATTTTTGCGACGTGGGCAAACAACAAGAAGTCAGCCAAAAGTTGGAGCGCGCTGGCTGCACAATCTTTGCATGAGACCGTTGTTGCCGGTGGCGAAGATGCCTCCGCTTGGGTTCAGAGCGGAGGGCGCCGATTGCGCGCATCGATGGCGAGCTGTTTACGTTCGCTGTCGTGGTGTGAGTTGCATGACCTTAATGTGGTTGACACTGAGTTCAAAAAAGCATTCGGTGTGTTGTTGGCCGAGACTCTGCGTTGGACACGAAAGGATGGTTCAGTACTACTGTCTTCCACCCAAGGCTCCTCTGGGGCGTCCTTTGATGGCTTTTGGCCGCGTGCTTTTCGAATCGCAGGAAAGCCTAAACAGCTTGGGTTACTTTTAAAAGAACGCTTGCCCAAACAAGCAGCGGTAGGAATTACCGCGGCTGCCAGCACATCATCAGGAAAAATGACGCTTGAGCCAACCTCTTATTGGTCAACGGGTGAAGCTGGCGTGATGCAGCGTGAGTGGGATTCGCAAGGAACCAGGGTTGCTGTTGATTACTCTGTCGATCCATTGTTGCTCGAAATAGTTGGGCTCAAAGGGGAGAGTTTAATCGCTGGTCCTTGGAGTTGCAGCGTTTCCAAAAACGGCGAGCCCTTGACTATTACCAGTTCTTGGCAAGAGGTCTGTTGGTTCTCAGAAAATGATGTGGACTACTTGGAGCTCGAGGCTTCATGCGATGAAATTTGTCGCATTCAACGTCAGGTATTGTTGATTCGTAAATCGGGTATTGTCTTAATCGCCGATGCACTGCTGGGTTCGGAGACGGCGATGTGGCGTATATGTTCTACGTTGCCACTGGCGGGCCCGCTGGAATTAGAGCAGGCTGAAAAGACCAGGGAATGTTGGCTCACAATCGATCAAAAGCGTCGAGCATTGGTTGTACCGCTTGCAAGCGGAGAATGGCGCCGTCAGCTTTCACCCCATCAAATACAAGTTGATGATGGTTTGTTGTGTATCGAACATCAAGCCGAAGCTAAGAACCTTTACGCTCCGGTAGCTTTTGCATTGCGGCGAGAACATTTGGATGCACCATTAACTTGGCGTCCATTGACCGTCGTTGAAAACTTAAAGTTACAACCTCCCGAAGTTGCATCCGGATTTCGCTTGCAGTTAGAGCGAGAGCAATGGTTGTTCTATCGTTCTTTGGAGCCGGCGGTTCCTCGCTCGTTTCTCGGCTGTCATACCAACTCGGACTTCTGTGCGGGCGTTTTCGATTTCCGAACTGGCGATATCGACTCGCTTGTGGAAGTGAGTGGCACCGGCGATGATGAGGAAACCGCAGATTCAGCCAAGTAAGGAAAATTGGCGGATCGGTCGTGGGGATTACTTGGGGAGTTGACCGCAATAACTAGGCGATGAACATGGACGCTTTAAAAAACAAAATTGCGGCAAACCTAACTCGCGTTCGCGAAGGAATCGCGGATTCTGCAGTGCGTTGTGGGCGAGATCCAGCGTCGGTGCGTCTGTTGGCTGTTACTAAGTACTCAACCATGGAGCAGATACGCTGTCTCATCGAACTGGGGTGTCGCGATCTGGCCGAGAGTCGTCCGCAAGATTTATGGGAGAAGGCTAAGCAATTCGAGACGAGCGAGATTAGATGGCACTTCATTGGTCATCTGCAACGCAATAAGGTTCGCCGCTCTTTGCCCTTGATTCACTTGATGCATTCGTTAGATAGTCTGCGGTTACTGCAGGAGATATGCAGCGAAGCCAAACGCGTCGAAAAGGTGTTTGATGCGTTAGTTGAAGTAAATATTTCCGGTGATCAGAACAAGACAGGTTTGCTCGTCAGTGAGCTGCCGGGATTATTGGAGCACGCCGCCGGAGATAGTAACGTACGGATCTGTGGCTTGATGGGTATGGCTGGACTGGGGGCCAGTGAGGATGAAACTCGTCGTAGCTTCGCTTTGCTGCGCGAGCTGAGAGAGCATATGCAATCGCGTTTTCCGCAACTACCTCTTGCGGACTTGTCGATGGGTATGAGCGGCGACTATCCACTGGCAATTGCGGAAGGGTCTACTATCGTACGAATCGGTTCTGCATTGTTTGAGTGAGCATCGATTATTCTTTTGAAGTTGTGTGTGATGGCGATTACATGGTCAGCTGAGAAAAAGGGGATCGTCTTAAATCTTTCTGTCCAGCCAGCTGGTAGGAAGAATGAGATTCGAGGAGAGCATGCAGGGGCATTGAAAGTCGTCGTGACAGCCCAGCCAGAGAATGGAAAGGCTAATGAAGCCGTTATTGATTTGTTGGCTAAGGTATGGTGTCTGCGTAAATCGCAATTGTCGATCTGCTCCGGTGAGACCAGCCGTCACAAGAAACTCTTGATTACCGACATTACCGCAGATGAAGTAATGAGTAAGCTCGAACTGATTTTCTGATATCAATCAACCGATCGTGCAAAATCGGTTGCAGTATCCTTGAATTACTGAAGCAACAAGTTGATAGATTTAAGTTTAGTTACGATCCTTGGAGGCAGCGGGAGCGTGGCTCTTTTGGAAATTCTGGCTTCTGGGTAGTCCATCATTTGTATTTTTTTACGAAATTCCTTCCTCCGTTTTAAGAATTCTTTCTACTGGCTTTTCGAAAACTTTAGCTAGCTAGGGCTTTACACGGCAGGATTTAAGGGGCTCAGTTTTCATCGTTATCTTTTCGCTTAAGGCATTTTGGTTGCCATTGCTCCCGGCTGAGGCTGAGGGGAGTTACTTTGCTCCTGCTTAATCGCTTTCCAAACATCGTCGATGGGAAAATGTGGCAAGTCATATCGCAGCGGGGTTAGGCTCGAT
>JAUMAI010000471.1:0-3764 GCA_032116775.1 Pirellula sp.
TGCAAAAACTTATCTCTGAAACCAGCCTCGGTAATACATTAGTCAACCAGCTTCAGCAGTCGCAAGGAAGGGGGGATTCCTAGGGATTCCCGAAACGAATCAAACTTTTTTAAATTTCACTTCCAAGATCGCCTGTAGCACCGCGAATACCTACCTGTAAAGAGCATCTGGATGGAACAACTGGAGATGTTCAGTCCTAGGTGGACTCGGAAATGGATCTATATGGGTTGAGCTGACCAAGTTGTGCTGCCCAGGGGCAAGATGCCCCACTGGAAGCGAACGGTCAAATGCGGGTTGAGATAGCCGGCTCAGACACGACACTCGTTATTCGGCAAATACAAACAGGGGATCAAACAATGATGAAAAAGCTACTGGTAGGAACTTTGATCGCAGGGGGTGTAGGTGTAGTGCTGGTTGGAACACCATTGGCTTACTACGCTCGAACCGCTTACAGCTCCGTCCGCGATACCGTAAAGGAAAGCGTGCCGATTGATTTTGAGATCAAACGAGCTCGCCAGATGATTCAAGAATTAAAGCCTGAAATTGCTGCAAATCTGAAACTGATTGCACAGCAAGAAGTCGAAGTCGCTCGCCTAAATTCGGATGTCGAAAGCAAGCAGAACCAACTCGCGATCGCTCGCGATAAAATCATGCGTTTAAAGAACGATCTTTCAGACGGGAAGACAGAACTCGTATACGCTGGACGCCACTACACTTCCGCCGAAGTTAAGCAAGACCTCAACCATCGCTTTGAGCAGTTCAAAACCCAAGAAGCGACCACCGACAAGCTCGAAAAAATCCTCGCGGCTCGCCAACGAAATCTAGAGGCTGCCCGCGCTAAACTCAATGAAATGCTCGCTGCCAAGAAACAACTGGAAATCGAAGTCGAAGATCTCCAGGCACGCCACACCATGGTTGAAGTGGCTCAAACGGGTAGCAACCTTAATCTGAATGACAGCGCTTTAAGCCAAACTCGTCAAGTTTTGGACGATATTCGCACTCGAATCGATGTCGCCGAGAAATTGGTTGCTAGTGAAGGGGCATTGGAAGGAGCAATCCCGCTGGATGAAGAAGCCCCCTCTGACCTGATCGACCAAATCACCGATTATTTCGGGGAAGGCCGCAGCGAGGTCGAAGCTCTGGTCAACTCGAAGTAGGTTTATCTTTATAATCCAAAGAAATCAACGACTACCCTTTCTTGGTTGGTCGGCATAAATTGACAGGGTCAACATAGACTTACCGCAAACACGGTTGAGGATGTTGACCCTGATCTGTTGGTTTCATTCTGCTCGGCTTGGATTTCAAGCGATCTTCAATCGAGCTATCCAGTTCTCCTTTTGTTTGGGCGAAGAGGCGGTTATGCGACACTGGTTTGCAAATACGGTAGCCGTCGACAACCGGACGCCCAACACGCAAGCGCCATCCCCGCCACCTCCAGTGGATCGGACCGGCATTCCTCAATATCTCTGGATCGATGGGGTAGGGGGATTTCGGATCTGCACGGGCGAGGAATGGGTCATCGGCCAAGCATCCCCAGGAAACCAAGCTGACTTGACAATCCTAGCTGACCTGAGTCGCCGGGCTATGGCGATAAGGCGATCCGGTCGCGATTACCTGCTGCAACCCTGGCAAGACATTCATATCAATCAGATCGCAATCGATCGACCCACTATGCTGCACGACGGTTCCGAAATCATGGTTGGTAATCGCATTAAACTACTTTTTCGTCAGCCGAATCCCTGGAGCTCTTCAGCCTGCTTAGAGTTAATCAGTCACCAGCGTTGGCAACCTTCAGTCGATGGTGTGATTCTACTTGCTGACAGTATCGTGTTGGGAGCAGGCGAAGGAAACCACGTGATTTGTCCCTTTTGGAAAAAAGAACTGGTGCTATTTCGCGACGGTTCAAAATTACTTTGTCGGAGCGCAGATCCACTTCAAATAAATCAACAAGTTCGCAGCGGTGAGTTTGAGTTGCAAATCGGTGATAAAGTCCGCGGCGAAGATTTTTCCTTTGGATTGGAATAAGCCGATGATTCACGTCTTAGCCAAATGTCGTTTTGCATTTACACGATGTCTGATTCTCAATCTGATTCTCAGGCGCTATTTCGCGCCTAATCTTTCAACGATCGTTGCCCAGAAAAGAAGGACTTCTACTACTCGCTTCTCTTCTGGGTGGATCGTTAGGAATCGAGCCTCATTATGGCAACAACAGCCAACCTACAAACTATCCCCCACACCAGGCAAACCGATCCAAATGGCCGAATTGGCCCTTCAGCAAAGCAGGTGGTCACGATGAGGTTTACCTTTGGCAATGGCGACACTCCGCTACCTGGCTATACCATCAAGCGAGGAGTTGGCACTGGCGGTTTCGGCGAAGTTTACTTCGCAGTAAACGAGGCTGGAAAAGAAGTTGCTCTGAAAAAAATCCAACGCAACCTCGATATCGAGATACGAGGCGTTCGTCATGTGCTGAACTTAAAGCACCCTAATCTCATATCTCTCTATGACATTCGCTTTGATCAGGACAATCAAGGCTGGATTGTAATGGAATTCGTGCAAGGAATCGGCTTGCGCGAAGCGATCGACCGAGCCCCGAATGGGATGACCGAGGAAGAAGTTATTCGCTGGTTTGGACAGATCGCCGCGGGAGTAACTCATCTACATGACCATGGCATTGTCCACCGCGATTTGAAACCAGCCAATATTTTTGAAGACCGCGGAATTATCAAAATCGGTGACTACGGCTTATCAAAATTCATCTCTAGTAGCCGTCGTGGTGCTCACACCGAAAGTGTAGGAACCTTTCACTACATGGCACCAGAAGTCGGAAAAGGAGAATATGGGAAAGAAATCGATATCTATGCCTTGGGTATCATCTTGTATGAGATGCTAACCGGCGAGGTTCCTTTCGATGGCGAATCAAGCCAAGAAATAATTATGAAACACCTCACCGCAGACCCTAACGTCAGTCGATTACCAAGTCCCTATCGTGAGGTTGTCGGCAAAGCTTTACAAAAAAATCCAACCAACAGATACCGTGATATTCGTGAAATGCTACAGCCTCTTGGATTAGCAATCGATAGCGGCGGAATGGTCACCAAGACGTCGCAAAACAACCCGGCGCCGGCGACTTCCCCTATCACACCGCAACCACTTGCGCCGCAGATCTCCCCTTCCCAAAACCAGGCCGGCCCACCACCATTTATCACCAACCAAACAATGGCTGCTGGCAACAGAGTATCTACCCCAAGTCCCGTGGCCATCGACAATTCCGATCTTGAATATTGCGAGCCCATTGCTCGTCAAATCATTCTACTCGGACGAGGCGTTTATCACTGGTGGAATGGGCTGCCATCGAATGGAACACGTTTCGTCTTGGCTTTAGTCGGAACTTGGATCCTAATTTCATACGGCCTGGTCCCGCTTGTTGTCGTAATACCCTTTTTGATCACCGCGCTGCTTTTCTACCTTCCCTACTACATCATCTGGTGGTTCTTCAAACCGCCGCGTCCCCTACATCATTCCGGAAATGATCCGCTGCGATCAATCACCCATCCTCACCCAGTCGAAAAGCAGATCCAAGCAGCCAAACCTCCGGTACTGTATCCAGTTACTAACATTGGTCCAGGGAATGCTAACGTCGCACCGCAACCTCATGCGCGCACTCGATTAACCCCAGCTCAAATCCGTCAAGCTCAGCAACGAACTCTAGCGCTGCAACCCTTCGCCCAAAGACTTCATGGATTAACGGGCAGCTTGATCTC
>JAUMAI010000472.1:0-7449 GCA_032116775.1 Pirellula sp.
AAAAGAGGTTTTAAAAAAATTTTTTTTTTTTTTTTTGAAAAAAACTCTTCATTCCAACATGTTTTTCGGGCAATTGAAGCTGAGGTAAGTTCATCTTATGCAAGATATCGATGTACCTCTGACGCAGCGTGAGGGTGATGTGTTGAGGTTGTTGGCATCAGGTTTGACGAATCGGGAAATATCACAACAACTGCAAATCAGTTACGAAACCGTCAAAGAGCATGTCCAGCATATCCTGCGGAAAGTCGGGGTGGTGGATCGCACACAGGCTGCTGTGTGGGCGGTACGACGAAAACTGGTCTGAGCCCCTCATCTCTTTCTGAAACTCGATTTACAGTAAAGGTCTCAGCGTTAGCACCGGGGCTTGCTATTTCGCAGTGGTTTAGCTGAGGCCCGCTTTTGCTGGTGCCGTAGTGCCTGTTAAGCTGGGATGTGGTACGTTGTAGGTATCTTCTTGGTTCCGTGAAGTGATTCGCTTCGCGGATCATCGGCAGAAGCGACTCGAGAGCATAGTCGACCAGCCCCAAGTAGAGCGGTGTCTTTAATCGAGGGGATGCCAAAACAGCATGGCCTTGACGCTGCATGGACTTGCAATCTAAGGATGTTGTTAAGACCGAGTCCCGCTTGAATCGGTGCTATGCAGAAAAAGTTTTCGTCATTTAATGGTTGATAAGGAAAGTCGGTTTCGATGAAGCCAACGGATATAGCAATTCGCGAAGTGCGGACACATCGCATTAAGTATAACTATCGTGCCCCCATGAAATTTGGGGGGCGTGAAGTAAAAGATGTTGTCGTTTTACAGGCCAAGGTCGTCGTCGAATCACGTTCGACAGGTAAACTCACGACAGGCTACGGCGAGATGACGTTAGGCAATGCTTGGGCTTGGCCGAGCAAGAAACTACTGGCCTCTCTAACCTCTATGCCGCTGATTAGTTTGTTTGAGAAGATGGCCGCTGCAGCAGCTACCTTTACGGAATATGGACATCCTCTTCGTTTAACGACCGAACTCGCTAAAGGTCATGCTGTGTTGGCTGGCGAAATTGAGCAGTTGGCCAAACTTCCTGAGGCTATTCCACCCTTAGCGATTTTGCTTGCCGCTAGTCCGCTCGAAGCTGCTATCCACGATGCCTACGGCCGCAGTGTTGGTTTAAGTTCATTTGATTGTTTGAGTGAGGAGTTTTGTTCCGAGGACCTGTCAGCCTATTTGGGACCTGAGTTTGCTGGTATGTATCTTGATCGGTTTACCAGTCGCCAGCCTAAAGCGATGATGCCGCTGTATCACCTGGTCGGTGCATCCGATCCATTGAGCAAAGACGATGTGAAGAAACGAATCCAAGATGGTCTACCGGAGACGTTGGAAGAATGGATACAGACGGAAGGTCTAAGCCATCTCAAGATTAAACTAGATGGTGATGATTTAGACTGGGATGTGGGGCGTGTTACCGAAGTCGATCGCATTGCCAATCGAATTGCACCCGAAAGAGTTTGGCGTTACTCGGTTGATTTTAACGAGCGATGCCCCAACGAAGATTACGTGATTGAATTCTTGGAGCGAATCGATCGCTTATCAAAAACAAGTTGTCCTCGCATCCAATACATCGAACAGCCAACCTCGCGCGAGTTGTTGCCTCAAGCGGAACAGACGATGCATCGCGTTTCACGCACCAAACCTGTGGTGTTAGATGAGGGTTTGCTCGATTTAGAAACCCTGCAGCGCGCGCGACAGATGGGGTACAACGGTGTAGCTCTAAAGGCATGCAAGGGACAAACAGAGTCGTTGCTCATGGCTGCTGCCGCGCAGAGCTATGGTCTATTTTTATGTGTGCAGGACCTGACTTGCATCGGCGCTTCCTTCCTCCATTCTGCTTCGTTAGCGGCGCGTATTCCGACGGTGGCAGCGATTGAAGGCAATGGCCGGCAATACTGTCCCGAAGGAAATCTAGCGTGGCTAGAAGATTATGGGCCAATGTTTAAGATTCGCAGCGGTAGCGTGCCAACGGAACTGCTTGCAGGCGAGGGCTTAGGCTATCAGTGGCCGGTTGTAGCCCGCAGCGTTTTCGAATCTGCATAACAACGTTGGCCACCGTTGATAGGCAATATCACTCCATTTAAAAAATCGGCCTGGGAAGAAACAAGAAAACCGATGGCTGCTGCAATATCGTCGGCTTCTCCCCAGCGATTGGATAGTGACTCACGATGTGCTCGTGTGTTCCAGTAGTCAGAGGATTCGGCGCCCCATTTGGTCTTAATCCAACCTGGGGCGATACAGTTAACACGGACGTCAGGGGCGAGCGATTGCGCAAGAGCTTGCGAAAATGCCATGACAGCCGCTTTGGTCGGACCGAATAACATGCCTGCATCCCCTTCGATGCCATCGATGGCTTGATCCCAGCCTATGTTGATAATCACGGGGCGAGCATTGCCTGGCGGTTGCTCGAGCATGCGCGAGCCAACCATCCTACCGAGCGTAATCGTCGCTCGTACATCGACGTTCCAAAGCAAGTCGAGCTTATCATGGAAAGGCGCTTTAGCGACGCTACCCGTCAAAATATCCGCACCCGCGTTATTAACCCAAATGTCAATTCTCTGCTGCCAATGATAGGTGCTGTTGACCAGTTCCAGGCAACTATCGTGTCGAGTCAGGTCAGCTGTCACAACTTGAGTGGAGACGCGTTGAGCCATTAACAGTCGAGAGGTTTGCTGTAAGCCTTCGAGATTCCTGTTTCCATGGATGATGACATTAGCACCTCGTCGACCGAGTTCTAGCGCGGTGGCTCGACCGATACCGCTAGAGGCTCCCGTAACGACAGCCACTTTACCTTGTAGGTCACGATGGCCCAAGCGGTTGCGGTTCGGGGCGTTTAGGTATTTGCTGTCCATATTTGGACTGACAGGGATATCGCTCATAGAAGTTTCCTGCAAGTTGAGCTTGAGAATCTTGTAATACTATAGCGATCGGGCTGGCTGAATTGAAAAAGATACGAAAAAACCCACAAGCGAATATCACTTGTGGGTCTTGTTTCTTTCAGCTAACCAAGTCGAGCGACTTAGAGGGAGTGATCGCGAACGACACTCGCTGACGAAGCTGTTTAGTATGGACTGCTTGGCCCAGTTTCTGGGTTGCCGCACATGTGGAAGTGGTTATGGTCAATGTAAATGACTTCCACCGCTTCCTGATCATTTAAGGTGTATGGAACGGGCCAACCATTGATGATTCGCTCGCTGTAATAAATGGTGCACTTGTAATGAGCGTGATGCAATTCAGCAAAGCCAATGGTTGGAATGAAGCGAGGTGGATCCATGTAATCAGCGATCTTCTCTTTGACGATTCGCACATTGTTGCGTTGCTTCTCATGCATCAATGGCAAGCCACCACGCACTGGGCGGGCACGCTCCATCGCCTGCATGACTTCGTCATCGCTTGGTGGATCCAAGGCGACCACGGGACCACCGGCAGTGGTTGGACCCATGATTGGAACACGCTCATATCTTTCGTGATTCCAAAACTCTAATTCTTCTTGGTCTTGGTAGTAGGGGCTAACCGGGACAGGAATACTAAAGATCCCCATCGTGATTCCGCTCATACCAATGCAGCCCGTGCTGGTAAAGCAACCAGCTGCTACTAACCATCCTGCCATGTTCGTGACAAGCTTACTCGACATCGATGTATCCCTCAGCATCGAACGCTTGGCGCCTCCTCGGGCTGCCATTACTTGCCGGTCCTAAGAGTGGACCAGTCATAGCTCTTGTATCGTTGTGAACCTAGGAGGAACTTGTGGGTTTTTCCGTTCTTTTCGCGAATTCCAGATTTGTCGATCTTGTCGAATGCTAGCGTAATGAAACGAAAAAAGCCTTCGTAGATCCGGAAAGGTTCCACGAAGGCTTAACCACTTTTACTAGATATCGACTAGGAGAGGTTTCCGAGCAAAATTACTTGCTCTGGAAGTCCAAGTACCATAGACCATCATCCCATTCCAGCGTCACTTTACGCCATCCCAGCGGAACCTGAGGATAGGGATAGAATGGACCGATGTATGGCCAAGCAGACGGACTGTACTGCTTTGGATAAGTTACGGCTGCATAGTTTGGGTAAGCAGCGTAGCTTGGCCAAGCGTACGAAGGCATGTATGGCTGGTCATATCGAGGTACACCAGCTCCGTAAGGAACGGGAGCACCCGACTGCATCGGAACTGGCGAGCCATCAGCCTGAGCGGCTGTTAGCATCGATGGAGCAAAAGGTTGTGGTGCCATCGTTGGTTGTGGACCAACAGCAGGCATAGGAGCGTATTCGGTGTTGGCGGCAGCAACGACGCTTGGATCGTTTACGCTGACTTCATCCAATACTTTCTTAACGCCTTGAGTTTTGTTAACAATGCCCATCACCAAGTCTTTTTGAGCTTGGCTGGCAACTCGACCACCGACCCAGCATTCGCCATTTACCGTGCGAACGTCCAACTGGAAACCACGCAGATTGCCTGCATTTTTCTCGAGTTGTAACTGTTCGATAATCTGGTCGGTTACTTTTTCATCACTTGGTGCAGCAGGTGCATCAACTGCAGCGGCTGGTTTGACAGCATTGTCACCGCCAGTGCGAACTGCTTTCAATGCTTCCTTGAGCGAAAAGCCTGGGACTTTCGCCTCTTCACCTGTGACTTTTAATTCGCTTACTACATTGGTGACGCCCGTCGCCTGCTTCGCAGCGGCTTCAACGTCCGCCAATTGCTGCGAGCTGCTTACTGAGCCGCGGAGGTAGACAACGCTTTGCTTGACTTCCAAGTCAATATCAAAGCCTTTCAGTCGCCCTTCGGCCTTCTGCTGCTCCAGTCGCGTCATGATGGCCTGGGCGATCTCGCGATCACCACCCATCACCATTGCTGGTGCTGTGATGGTCATCGATGCAATCACCATGCCAAACAAAAATCGTCGCATGGGAACCCTCCTACGATAAAACTCCAGTGGTCCAAGTGGCTTCCTGCCGATCGCTGACCACGGTGGCTTAACGGCCCCTGTCTCGCGGTCGTAACCGAAACTCTCTTTGGAAAAACAAACCGCAACACGGTGCCGAGAGTGCCTCGACAGGTTTGGCGAGCTTTCCGGCGGCGGGGGGGAACCGTGACTGACGTAATGATCGGCTCGTCCCAGCTATCCGAATCGACAACCGCAGATGGAATCGCCGTAGCTTCCACCCAGCAGCGCTCCTCGGACATCCCTATCCCGCGGATAGCAATGTCGTGACGAGACAAGATCTACCAGTTGCGAGATTTCCCCCCTCGCGCAGCTAGACTGCTTGCCGTGTATATCCAAAACATGTATTCGGCTAACTTGTGTGCCAGCTGGTAGGTTTTTTTCGAATTTGACGGTGTTCCGACTCGGAATAATTGAAGCAATCGTAACGTTTGGCAATCTGTAGCGAATAAATCAAGTTTAGCTTTCAAATCCCGCGATCTGTCCGACTGAACTGTTCCACAAGATGGCTGGCGCTATCCTCAGCAAGACTTAAGGAATCGTTTCAGATTATCTATTTTGTCTAATCTGAAGGCGAATCGTTCCAAAGCTATCGTGAAATCTGGCTTCATCGAAACCTTCGAACCCCATTTCAGATCGATCCAAGTTGCCAGTGTGCCGAGAGTAGCACACAGCCAATGATCGTAGCGGTAATTTCCAAAACAAAGCGGAGTGCTTCCTCCCGAGGCCAGCGAATTCTGTGTCAGTACAATTCGCTGTTTGGGAGTGTTGAGTACCGCAAGAAGTCCGATGACGTTTTCTCGATCGCTAGCCAAGAAATTGCAGAAATTGCCAGGAGAGCCAAAACGCCCTAGCGTCTTCGGTTTCTCGGCCGAGGTTCACCCATTTGGCTCATCATCCGAGATAGCCAACCAAGAAAGGCTAAGCCTCCCACGATCGTCATTAATAAGGGCCAAATGACTAAGGCCGCTTTCGGTCGTGCTGCAAAAACGATCGCTGCGATCAGTAAACACACTAAGCCAGCGATACCTAGTTTCCAACGCAGCAGATGTCGAAGTTGAGGCCAGGCTAGTCGGACACCGCCGAAGAAGATGGCTAGTTTCAAGAAGACTCCACCGACGATATTGGCGTTGTCTGGCGTCGTGATAGGCAACGTCCAGGAAAGCATAGCTACAACTAGCATGACGATGGCAACGCAAGTGATCCATCGCCCCGTATCGCGCCAGCTATCTTCGTCTTCGGCCCGCTTCGATGTCTGTGCATGACTTTTCGCATCAGCCTGAGCGGGTGAATTTGATAGATTCGGATCTTCTAGGTTTTGTAACCCTTCCCAAACCGAGCGCAGGCCGCGTCGCCAATCAGGTTCTTTCACAATCGTTCTAGACCTCGCAGCCAAGAATTCATGACTTCAGCGACAGCGGGTTCTAGTTTTCCTAATTCCGCTACTTCACCCTGCATCGTCGAGGTTGGGTGACCGCTTTCGGTAAGCTTTTCCGCAATAGCGCCGATACCTTCCTTATCGCTGATGATCAAACTTCGAATGCATTCTAGAGGTTGGCCACCTTCAAGACGCATACGAGCAGGAAAACCACCGCCGAGGATGAGAAGGCCATTGAATTTCGTACGCTGGGTGAAGGCTGCCACAGCGGCCAGAGGCCCCGCGGAGCGGATTCCCGCGGAAACAACACGTCCTGGATCGACATTGTAGTTGGTCTGAAGCAACGTTAGTGTGCGGCCGACGAGTTCGATTTCGTCAGGTTTCCAACCTTGACCGTCAGCCGCTGCTAAAACAGCCAGAATCCAACGATGGTTACGACATAATGGTTCCCACTGATCCAAAATCACACGCTGATCGATCTCGCCAGCTTCCGGCATAAGTACGATGACCCCATGAGGTACATCCGCCTGATAGCCTGGTGGCACAAAAGCAAATAGTTTATTCGCGACATCGCCTAGCGGTAGCTCCACAACACCGGTACCTGGATTCGGAGCCGCAGGCTGCGCGGAGTTTTTATCCTCAGCAAGTTTGACGATAGGATCGGTGGGCCAAGATACCGGCGTTACTGTAACACTCTTTTCATTTCCATCGGTCGCAAGGACTTTGAGGGAAACCGCTTTATCTAGTGGGAGTGTTTGGACCAATTCTCTCAGCGACTGCAGATTATTGATTTTCGAGTTATTGATTTCCAGAATCTGATCACCCGCCATAATGCCAACGCTGCTGGCTGGAGATTCGGGAAGAACTTCGCGAACGAGGATCTTTTCGCTAGCTTCCGTTGCAATAAGGCCTAAATAAGGTAGGCGATAGGGAGGTATTTCGGCTGCTAAAGTGCAAGCGATATCCAGTTCCTCATTTCCTCTTTTCACTTTGATGTTAGCAAGTTCACCCGCATTTAATTGTCCAAGCTGTGTTTTTAACTGGGCAAGAATCTCGATCGGTTGGCCATTGATCGAAACAATGCGATCACCACGTTTTAGCCCCGC
>JAUMAI010000473.1:0-2598 GCA_032116775.1 Pirellula sp.
TGCAAACGAGGCGATTGAAGCGAAGGTAACATTTCAAGACGATCTGCAAGCTGGAAAACAAAAGTTGATCGAAATTGCGATCCGCAACAATTCCGATTGGCCAGCTAAGTTTGTAGGGGTTCAAGGATCTTGCAGTTGCCTATCAATCGCAGATGACTTGGCAGCGAGAGAACTGCCAGCGCGAGAACATACACTGCTCCCGATATGGATAACGCCGCCACAGACTGGTAAGTTGCACCAGCGGCTCACGATATTTTTGGAGCATCCGGAGCGTTTCCGGATCGATGTTGAGGTGGTTGGGTTTGTAAAGCGAGGTGACTAATAAGAAAGTTTGTTTTGGCTACGCTTGCCACGATCGGCTTGGGCGTAGGGATGGTTGGAGTCGCGGTTAATGCTTTTGCACAAGTGGGGCCAATTCCGGTACCCATTCCAAATTGCTCGATACCCGCAGGAGGCTGCGCGCAGGTGCTGGGTGAGGGTTGCAGAGGTCAATGCACAGATGGCATTCCAGGTAATGACATTGGGTGTCGATGCAGGGAGGTGCCTTCTGATCCGAACAGTTGTTATTGCGAGGCATACGATCCTTGGTGGGGCGGTTGATCAATCTGACTTTTGACGCGTTGTTTACAAGTCACCTCCAAGATCTGTTCTGCAGGTTTTGGAGGTGTTTCGTAGGATGCTGGATGACCCTAGAAACTGCCTTTTTACAGGTATTGCATTAATGCTTCTCACATGTGTTCGTGTTGTCACGTTGATTATTGTTATCTGCTCTCAGTACAGTCTTCTTGCTGACGAACGAGCAGATCGTGTCCAGGCGGGCAAGGTATTCTTGTCTAAAACACGGCTCCAACAATGGGAGAGCCTGTTCACGGAAGGTGTACGAGAGTTCGGCCTCATTCGGGTGACAAAGGACGGGAAAGTGGTGACGGAGGCATGGTTTGAGAAAGAGTACATGTTGCGGCGACGCTTCGAGACAAAAAACCGGGTTATTACCTTTGTTTCCAACCCGGATTACCTTGCGGAAATCAGGACTCGAGGTAGCGAGAAACGAATCTACGGAGTTCATCCGTCTGCATCAAACTCCGCGTTCGTCTATGTGGAGGCTATGCCATTTGCTGTGAATTCGTCGGTCAATTTCAAGCGGGAAATGATCCCATCCTATTTACTTGAAAAAAAATTGTCGTTGCACGACTACCGATCAAACGCAAATAGGCACATTGTTGAGTTGGAATATACCGAAGAAGCCGAAAAAGGCTTGATCGAACTGATTTTCGACGACGATGTATCACCTCTCTTGCCAGTCGAGACAACGTTCGGAAAGGGTACCCCCTACGCGAGACATTTCATCAGCTCAGATTTTCGCCAGGTCGCTGGATACATGATTCCTTATAAGGTCGAGGAGATGAACGACGCCCATGATGTCGTGACTACCGAATTTTTTCCCGAGGATCGATTGGATCCGGCGATGTGCCGACTGAGCTATTATGGCCTGCCCGAACCGGGTTAACTGAACGTCTCAGACTTCGGTCGCAGACAGATTCCCTGGCTGACTATCTCATTGATCGTTTTGGCCTCCATTGTCGTTGCATTTGTTAGTTACATTCTGACGCGTAAGCGATTAGCTTGAGGGTACAACCAATGTCGCATAGATTTAGGGCTTGTCAGCGTGTCGCATTTACGCTGATCGAGTTGTTGGTGGTAATCGGGATCATCGGAATATTGGTCGCATTGTTGATTCCAGCGGTGCAGATGGCCAGGGAGAGCGCGCGTCGCATGAGCTGTTTCAATAATCAGCGACAGTTGGCTCTGGCGGTGCATTTGCATGAATCAACGCATCGTAGACTGCCTCAAACTCTGAGTGACCGCCGTGATACCTTGTTGCTGTTTTGGCAAGCACAAGTCCTGCCGTTTATGGAACAGGAACCACTGTTCGATGCTGTTCGCAGTGAAATTCGAAATGGTCAACCGATATTGTCGAATCCATATCGCCGAACAAACGTCGGCACGCTTCAATGTCCATCGAACCCAGATCAGGGTTTGCTCGTTAAGGCGGACGTAAGCCTGTTTGCTTTCACGGATTATTGTGGCGTCGCTGGAGCGTATGAAGATAACGGCATTTTTCCGCTGGATCTTCGCAAAAAAGGAACGGTGTTCGCCCAAGTAACGGGTGGTATATCCAATACATTTTTGTTCGGCGAACGACCGCCAAGTGATCTTGATGAAGGCTTCGGCGCGTGGATTGGTGGGCAGATGTCGTGGCCAGCTTCAACGTACACCAATGGAATGCGAGCTTTGTTCCCTGATAGAGCTCAGGTCAATCTACTCGATGGTTGCGGTAGCCGAACTGATCTAACGTATCAGCGGGGTGAACGTGGCAATCGTTGTCCAACCCATCATTGGAGCTTTCACCCCGGCGGAGGAAATTTCGCGCGGGCGGATGGTTCGGTCGAGTTCGTGAGCTATGAAATCGATCGGGACATTTTGGCGAGACTAGCGAGTCGAAATGACTGAAGAATCTTGATATACTTTACGTATCGATAAACGACAGTTGCAAGGACGCGAGTCAATGGCACCGAGAAAAAATCTGGAGCACGCACG